>NZ_CP035534.1:2100000-2342011 GCF_009068765.1 Sulfurimonas hydrogeniphila | reverse complement strand
AAAATCTATATTGGAAAATATACTCATTCATGCTGCACCTTTTTTGGAAAAAAAAGATACATCACAGATAACTTCACATGTCTATATGAATGTTTCCGGCTCAAAACTAACACTAAAGGCAACTGATTATGAAATAGGTTTTTTAGTATCAACTGATAATCTAAAAATTGAAAACGAAGGCAGTATTACCGCTAACGGTAAAAAATTTCTCGATATTGTCAGAATATTAAAAGATGATGATATTAATTTGGAAGTAAAAAATGACACTCTTCTTATATCACAGGGACACTCTAATTTCAAACTGCCTACTTTTTCATATAATGAGTTTCCGGAATTTCCTTCTTATGAAGGAAAACCAAGAATTTCCATCGAATCACACACTCTCATCGAATCTTTAAAAAAAATAACACCTGCCATAGATACCAACAATCCCAAATTTGAACTTAACGGTGCTCTCATAGATATAAAAAAAGATTCTATTAACTTTGCAGCCACAGATACACGAAGATTGGCAGTTGTTACTCTTAACAACCAAAGTGAAAACGAATTATCTATAATAATTCCAAAAAAAGCAATTGTTGAAATCCAAAAACTCTTTTTTGATAATATCGAGCTCTATTACGACGAAACAAATCTTATTATCCATTCAGAACAATATACTTTTTTTACAAAACTCATTAACGGAAAATTCCCTGAATATTCAAGAATCATTCCTAAAGAAACAAACTATAATCTGGTTTTGCCTAAAGCCATTATGATTAATTCTATCAAACAAATTACAACTATATCTACAGATGTAAAACTCACTTTTTTCAATGATACCATCAGTTTTGAAAGTTTAAGTGAAGACAACATTGAAGCAAAAACAGAAATTAGTTACAACACAGGTTTTGATGAACCTTTTTCAATAGCAATCAATTCAAAATATTTACTTGATTTTTTAAATTCTATAAACTCTTCAGAATTTACAATCGGACTCAATGAAGGAAACCTTCCTTTTATTTTAAAAGATGAAAATTTTATTACAGTTGTTATGCCTATAGTTATTTAAACTGTAGGTTCTCCCTTCCTCTGCACAGCTATAAAACTTATCATAAGATTATTTTAGATAAAATGTCTTTAATTATGCCGAAAACGGCAATGGAGTATTAAATGCAACAAGAATATGGCGCTAGTAATATTAAAGTTCTTAAAGGCTTGGAAGCTGTTCGTAAACGTCCCGGTATGTATATCGGAGATACCGGACACCGCGGTCTGCATCACTTGGTCTATGAAGTTATTGATAACTCTATTGATGAAGCAATGGCAGGGTATTGTGACACTATAACAGTAACACTCACTAAAAACGGTACATGTAAAGTCAGTGACAACGGTCGCGGAATTCCGACAGAGATGCACCCTACCGAAAATATGAGCGCCGCTACTGTTGTTTTAACAGTACTGCATGCCGGAGGTAAATTCGACAAAGATACCTACAAAGTTTCCGGAGGACTGCACGGAGTCGGTGTTTCTGTTGTAAATGCCCTCTCTTCTGATTTACACATGACAATTTACCGTGACGGGAAAATCCATGAACAGGATTTTAAAATGGGGATTCCCCAGGGACCTCTTGAAGTTACGGGAACAACTCGTAAAACCGGTACAACTATTGAATTTGCAGCAGATCCGAGTATCTTTACAGAAACAATAACCTTTGAATACGAATACCTGGCAAAAAGATTCAAAGAACTTGCCTATCTGAATCCTTTTATCACCATAAAATTCAATGATGAAAGAAACGGTACAAAAGAAGTCTATCATTTTGAAGGCGGTATAGCCCAGTATGTGACTGATATGAATAAAAAAGAAATTGTTGCCAATGTCTACAGTTTCAGCGGAAAAGCCGAAGATATAGAGTTTGACATTGCCCTGATGTATAATGACTCCTATGAAGAAAAACTTGCCTCATTTGTCAACAATATCCGCACGCCAAACGGGGGAACACATGAAGCAGGTTTTCGTGCAGGACTTACACGTGTCATATCAAACTATAATGCCAAAAACGGTGCCGCAAAAGAAAAAGATGTCAAAATTTCCGGAGATGACGTAAAAGAAGGACTGATTACAATTGTTTCAGTCCGTGTTCCGGAACCTCAGTTTGAAGGACAGACAAAAGGAAAACTCGGAAATACCTATGTACGTCCGCTTATTCAAAAAGCTACAGGTGAAGCTCTTAACAAATATTTTGAAGAAAATCCTATAGAGGCCAAAGCCATTGTCAGCAAAGCTTTAATGGCAGCACGCGGTCGTGAAGCTGCCAAAAAAGCAAGAGAATTAACACGAAGAAAAGATTCTATGAGTGTTGGCACCCTTCCAGGAAAGTTGGCTGATTGTCAAAGCAAAGATGCAAGTATCTGCGAACTCTATCTGGTGGAAGGGGATTCTGCGGGCGGTTCTGCAAAAATGGGGCGTGACCGTGTTTTTCAGGCAATTTTACCACTTAAAGGTAAAATTCTAAATGTTGAAAAAGCACGGCTTGACAAGATTTTAAAATCAGATGAAATTACAAATATGATAACGGCTATGGGTTGTGGAATCGGAGAAGAGTATAAAGAAGAAAAACTCCGTTACCATAAAATTATCATCATGACAGATGCTGATGTTGACGGTTCTCATATTCAGACACTTCTGCTTACTTTCTTTTTCAGGTATTTTCGTGACATTATCGATAAAGGCTATTTGTACCTTGCACAACCGCCACTGTATCGTTACAAAAAAGGCAAAAAAGAGATCTATTTTAAAGATGATGCTGCTATGAATGAATATCTTATCAGCAACGGTATAGAATCTTTGGAAGTTGACGGAGTGGGAAATAATGATTTAATAGCCTATTTTAAAATGGTTGATCATTATGCTTCTTCACTTGAAGCACTCAATCGTCGTTATGCTCTTGTAAAACTTATCCGTCATTTTATTGAAAACCCTGACCTGATTGCCCTGCCTGCAAAAGAGATGTTTGTTGAAATAGAGAAATTTTTAACTTCAATAAACAACAATATTTTAACCTATACCATTAATGAAGAAACAAATGAAATTCATCTTTTTGTACAGACAGAAACAGGAATGGAAGAGCTTCTTATAAATGATGATCTTTTTTCTGCTCCGCATTTCAATGAAGCAAGTTTTGTTTATAAAAAGATAACAGAATGGGATATTCATTTTGACAAAGATATCATAGAAGTACTGGAAAATATCAAAGACTATGCAAGAAAAGGTGCGTATATCCAACGCTACAAAGGTCTGGGTGAAATGAATCCTGATCAGTTATGGGAAACAACCATGACACCTGAAAACCGTGTCCTTTTACAAATTTCCATAGAAGATGCAACTGTTGCATCAGATGCATTTACATTGTTTATGGGTGATGAAGTTGAACCTCGTCGTAACTATATCGAAACACATGCAAAAGATGTGAAGCATTTAGACGTATAAATGTTATTGTCCCAAACAAAAGAGAGGGAATACCGTTTTAAGCTTGCACTTAGAATGGCTTTACCTATCTTTGCTCTTATACTTGCCTTTATTTTTCATACACTTATCAGTAATTACACTACACTTGAAATATCATTTTATATAGAAGCTGTTTTACTTTTACTTGTCAGTATCTACTTTATTTTTTTTCTTATATACAAAGGATTTGATGTAAAAATAACAGACAGTGTAACAAAAACATTCAGCAGAGAATACCTGTATCAATATTTGCAAAAAGAGATAAAACAAAAAAAAGAGTATACGCTGATTCTTATCAGTATAGATAATTTAAATGATATAAATTCTCTTTACGGATTAAAAAACGGAGATAAAGTTTTAAAGTATGTTGTTGATTGGATAACAGAGTATTTAAAAAAAGAAGGGATTGAAAATTTTCCTATTGGTCACATTAAAGGCGGTGATTTTATCATAGGACTTGATGGAGCAAAAGACAGATACAGCACTTTGCTAGAACTTATATGTTTAAAATCCAATGATTTGAATGTGGATGATATAGAGATAAAAATATCAGGAGCCATGACAGATACGAGTTATTCAAAAGATTTAAATTACCTCATAGAAAACCTTTTTGATCTTCAAAATAAAAACAAAAATATGAAATACAAAGAAGAAGAGAGTATCAATCCAAATGAATTGGAATTATTGGTCATTGATGCTATTGAAAATAAAAATCTTCTTATTATGTCACAGGCAGTTTACAACAATAAAAATGATGCAGTCTTTAGAGAATGTTATATTAAACTCAAAGGACAAAACAAAAAAATAATTCATCCAAAAACATATTTAAAAGTTATCAATAAACTGGGACTCGGTGTGAGTTTTGATTTGATGGTCTTAGAAGAAATTTTAAAAAACTGCCAATACAGAGAAAATATTTACGCAATCAATGTTTTGCCTACATCATTGAGAAATGACAAATTCCTTTCAAAAACAAAAGAACTTTTAAAAGAATATTCTGACAAGAAAATAATGTTTGTTTTAAGTGAAATGCAGTATTATTCTTATATAAGCAGATATAATAGTATAATAAAATCATTAAAAGCTTTTGGTGTCCTTATAGCCATAGACAGATTAGGTTCACTGCATACAAGTTTTTTATATTTAAGAGAATTAAATATTGATGTAGTCCGATTTGATACCTATTATTCAAATAAAGAAAAACTATTTCACAATCGTAATATAATTGATGGTTTTACTGTTATGGCTCATGAAAAAGGTGTAAAAACCTGGATAAAAAATATAGAAGATAAAGAAGTTTACACGGTTGCCAAAGAGATGAAAATTGATTATCTCGAAGGAAAATATCTCTCAGAAATTGAAACTGTTGTAAACTAAAATATAAGGAGTAGATTGTGTTTGGTAAAAAAAATCAAGATAAATTGGCAAATTCGCAATTAGTTGAAAAAATAGCAAAAATGAATCTTACCGAAATGCGCTCTTATATAAAAAATAATATGAAAGATCTTGCACTAAGTGTTGAAGGCGCAAATGAAGTTATGAAAAAACTTATTTCGTTTGATGAAAAAACACAAGCATATTTTATTAAAAACGATGATATGGATATAAAAAAGAAAAAAGCTTTTGAGCTTTTTATTGCTGTTTTGACGAACAAACATATTAATATGAAAACTATCGAATCAGCTCAAAAATTTTTAGAAATTTATAAAGAACTTATCAATGATTATGACACACGTAATAAACAAATATACAGTTCAAAACTCGTTGAGACTTTAAAATCAGCAATAAACACTATAAATCAATATTCAAAACTACAAAATAAAATGAATATTTTAGGAAAGTAGATTTTTTTGGAGCCAGATGAGAGCATCAGATTTAGTGTTAAAAATATTTTGAATTTGTGCCTGATATGTTGATTGAAGTATTTTTGAAAATTCTTTTGATGGCTGTAGACCCAGTTCAATTAAATCTTTTCCACTGACGAGAGGAGGAATTGGTTTATGAAGTACATTGAGTTTTTTCGCTTTTTTGAGTAAATACTCTGTATCTTTTTTTTTCTTCTGCGTTACATGTAAGTAGTGTGCATAAAATGCAATATCTGTTTTTTGAGCAAGTTTGTATATATCATAATCATTAAAATCATCTAAATCAAAATCAATTGTATGAAGTTGCAAAACTTTTTTGATTACTGTTTTTTCATTTGTTACTCTCTGTAAAAATGTCTGTGTCTGTATTGTTGAAAACTTCGATGTTATAACAGCCAAAGCAAGTATAACAAACTCTTTATCATTTGTTATTGACAGTTGTTTTAACATATCCAAAGAGTTGAAAATTTCCTTATACTCTTGTCTGTTTAGAAATGCAAGTTCTCTAAAAAATGAAAATGCTCCTAACTCTTTAAGAAGATTAAATCCGAGAGAGGGTTTGTCTGATTTTAGAAGAAGTTTTTGTAATTCTTGAAAAACTCTTTCTTTGGGAAGTTCTTCAAGAAGTTTTTCTTTTATCATCTCTTTACATGTAAGTACAAGAATTTTATCAAGCTTCATACGGAAGCGGGATGCAAAGACAACGGCACGAAGAACCCGCAAAGGATCCTCTTTAAATTTTTGTTTATCCACAGAGCGTAATATTTTTTTATCTAAATCTTCTCTGCCGTGATAAGGATCTAATATTTTTTTACCGACAACATCATAACCTATGGCATTGATGGTAAAATCCCTTCTGAGTGCAGCTGTTTTAAAATCCAGATTTTTATCGATTTTGATTGCAAAACCCTGATGTCCCGAAGCAATTTTGTTATCTTCTCTTGGCAGAGAAAAATCCAAATCCAAATTTTTATAGTATATCTTGCAGACACCAAAGCTCTTTCCAACACTGTTCACCTTTCCAAATTCCTGTAAAATTTCTTCAACTTTATCAAGAGAACTGACTCCGTAGAGCTCAATATCAATATCATTTGAAGGAATTCCTAAAAGTGCATCGCGAATATAACCGCCTACAATGACAGGGAGTATATTGTGTGTGTATAATTTGTGAAAAATAGTATCGAGACTCTTCGGATAGTTAATCATACTCTAAGTATATCACTAATTTTACAAGGATATAATAATTATTTGGGTATAATTCGCGAAAAATAGCTGAAAGTACTCTGAAATGCAGAATTTTCTTCAGCAAATTTTCCAAATAAAGGAAACCCCTAATGCAAAAAATTAGAAATATAGCCGTTATCGCTCACGTTGACCACGGTAAAACTACACTGGTTGATGGGCTCTTGGAGCAATCCGGTACATTCGGTTCTCACGAACAACATGATGAAAGAGCGATGGATAGCAATGACATCGAAAAAGAGCGTGGTATTACGATTCTTTCAAAAAATACAGCTATTCGTTACAAAGATTATAAAATCAATATTATAGATACTCCGGGCCACGCCGATTTTGGTGGGGAAGTTGAACGTGTTTTAAAAATGGTAGATGGTGTTTTGGTACTTGTTGATGCCTATGAAGGTGTTATGCCTCAAACAAAATTTGTTGTGAAAAAAATGCTGGCACTTGGTAAAATGCCGATTGTCGTTATCAATAAAATTGACAAACCTTCAGCAGATCCTGAGCGTGTTGTAGATGAAATGTTTGACCTTTTTGCAGACATGGGTGCAACAGACGAACAGCAGGATTTTCCTATTATCTATGCTGCTGCCCGTGACGGTATGGCAAAAATGGATATGGATGATCCTGATGGTGATTTCGAGTGTATTTTTGAAACAATCATCAATAAAATTCCTGAACCGGAAGGTGATGCACAAAATCCTCTGCAGGCACAGGTATTTACACTTGATTATGACAACTATGTCGGTAAAATCGGTATCAGCCGTATCTTCAACGGTACTGTACATAAAGGCGACAATGTTATGCTTGCAAAAGCTGACGGCGAAATGGTCAAAGGAAAAATCTCCAAACTTATAGGTTTTCACGGACTGAACCGTATGGAAATCGAGGAAGCGGAAGCGGGAGATATCGTTGCATTTGCAGGAATGGAAACTGTTGATGTTGGAGACACGATTGCCGATCCTGTAAATCCTGTTGCACTTGATCCTATGCATGTTGAAGAGCCGACACTGACTGTTGTTTTTGCCGTAAATGATTCTCCTTTGGCCGGTAAAGAAGGCAAACACGTTACATCAAACAAGCTTCGTGAAAGACTTGAGTTTGAGATGAACACAAATGTTGCCATGCGTCTTGAAGTTGTCGGCGAGGGTAAATTCAAAGTTTCCGGCCGTGGTGAACTTCAAATTACAGTACTTGCCGAAAATATGCGTCGCGAAAACTTTGAATTTTCAATTTCGCGTCCGGAAGTTATTACCAAAGAGATTAACGGTGTGAAATGTGAACCTTTTGAGCATTTGGTGATTGATGTTCCGGAAGATTTAAGCGGTACGGTTATTGAGCGTTTGGGAAAAAGAAAAGCGGAAATGAAATCAATGCTGCCAATGGGACAGGGTTTCCAACGTATAGAGTTTGAAATTCCTGCGCGTGCACTTATCGGTTTTAGAGGGCAGTTTTTGACAGATACAAAAGGTGAGGGTGTAATGAATCACTCTTTCTTGGAATTCCGTCCGTTTTCAGGTGAAGTTGAATCACGTTCATACGGTGCACTTGTTTCCATGACATCCGGTTCTACACTGGCTTTCTCGCTTTTTGGTATTCAAGACCGCGGTGTTCTTTTTATCGGTGTGCAGACAGAAGTGTATGAGGGTATGATTATCGGTGAGCATTCACGTTCAAATGACCTTGTGGTAAATCCTATTAAAGGAAAAGCACAGTCAAATGTCCGTTCAAGCGGTGCAGATGAGGCGATTAAACTTGTTCCGCCTCGTGATATGAGTTTAGAGCGTGCATTAGAGTGGATAGAAGATGACGAACTTCTGGAAGTGACTCCGAAAAATATTCGTATCCGTAAGAAATTTTTAACAGAGAGTGAAAGAAAACGTCACGCACGCAAATAAAAATAGAGAGTTTCAAATATCTTTTTGAACCTCTTGCTGCAAAAATGTTTTAAAAAAACTGACAACTCTTTTTTCCGCCCAATATTGAGGGCGGAAAATACTTCCTGACACAAACCCCACATGTCCTCCAAATTCACTGACTTCCAATTCAACAGCAGATGATATTTCATTATATTTTGGCAATATATCAGGAGGCATAAAGGGATCATCTTTCGCATGAATAACAAGTGTTGGAACTGATATGAATTTTAAAAACTGTCTGCTGCTGGATTTCGTATAATACTCCTGTGCAGAGCAAAATCCATGAATAGGGGCTGTGTAGACATTGTCAAATTCCCAAAAATTTTTTAATTTTTTTATCTCATTTTGCTGCAAAGAAATAATCTGTTGCATATTAAAAGATTCATATTTCTTTTCCAAGTCTCTTTTTAAATCTTTTAATAAAATCTTTTGATAAAATTTTGCAAAGCCTTTATTTATGTGTGTGGCACATTTGTCTAAAAGCATCGGTGCAGATACAGCAACAGCGGTAGTAAGTTTACATGTAGAGCGTTTCTCTCCTAAAAGTTTCAGGAGCATATTTGCACCGAGTGAAAATCCGACCGCAAATATCTTTGCCCGGGGATATCTTTTTGAAACAGCCTGTATAAATTCAAAAGCATCCTGTGTATCACCGCTGTGGTATGATCTTGGTTTGAGATTCTGCTTGCCCGAACAGCCTCTGAAATGCATGACTACACTGCTGAATCCCGCTTCTTTGAGTTCTTTTACTGTTCCTTGAATATAGGGAGACTTATAAGAACCTGCCAATCCGTGAAAAAGTATGACAACAGGAGACATTTTTGTATGATTATCAATCTTTTTCCAGTAACATTCGAGAAAATCTCCGTCGCTGAGGGTGAATGTTTCTATCTCAAAATTTTTGACAAGAACCCTTCGAAAGAGGCTGGCATAGACAGTTTGTACATGTCTGTTTTTTAATAAAATAGATGGTTTGAAATTCATTCTCTTATCTTATCAAAAATTTATCTACAGATGGATATAATCATACACTCAAATAATCACTTACAAGGGAATTCCATGAACAGAAAACAGATATATAACCCTGACTCAACTGAAAATGTTAATGACAGAAAAGTCTTTGGCGGAAATCCGACAGGTATTTTTGAACTCAACAACATTAAATACCAATGGGCATATAATCTGTGGGAGATGATGCTCAACAACACATGGTTTCCAAAAGAAGTTGATATGACACGGGATGTCAATGATTACAAACAACTCACGGATGCTGAAAAAACGGCTTATGACAAAGCGCTTTCGCAACTTATTTTTATGGATTCACTCCAAACAAACAATTTAATAGATAACGTAAATCCTTATGTGACTGCCCCTGAGATAAATCTTATTTTGGTGCGCCAGTCTTTTGAAGAGGCTTTGCACTCACAAAGTTATGCTGTGATGGTTGACAGCATCTCTACAAACTCGGAAGAGATATATGATCTGTGGCGCAGAGATATGATGCTCAAACACAAAAATGATACGATTGCCGCTGTCTATCAGGAGCTGGCAAAAAATCCGACAGATACAAATTTTGTCAAAGCATGTTTTGCAAATCAGATACTTGAAGGCATCTATTTTTACAGTGGTTTTACCTACATCTATACACTGGCACGTTCGGGAAAAATGCTCGGTTCCGCACAGATGATTCGTTTCATTCAGCGTGATGAAGTGACACACCTGGTACTGTTTCAAAATTTAATCAATACCTTAAGAAAAGAGCGACCGGATCTTTTTACTGATGAACTCAGAGCCGATGTAATTGAGATGTTTAAAGAGGCTGTCAAGCTTGAGACCGAGTGGGGCAAATATATCACGCAGGGACAGATTTTAGGTTTGACAGATGGGATTGTTGAGCAGTATATTCAGTATCTCGCCGATGACAGATTAAACTCTGTCGGTTTTGACAAGCTGTACAATGTCTCCAACCCTATTAAATGGGTAGATGACTTTGCAAAATTCAATGACCAGAAAACAAACTTCTTTGAAGGCACTGTAACAAACTACTCAAAAGGCAGCCTTTCATTTGATGATGACTTCTAACACTGCCGAATACTCTTTATGCTCTTTGTTGTTTGAAACAACACAGAGTTATGAAAATAATTTACAGACACTTTTGGCACTTATTACACAAACAGAAAAAAATACCATTATAGTTGCACCTGAAGTGTGTTTGACTTCTTATGACTATGAGCGTATGGATGCAATGCTTGCTTTTGCGCCACGGGCTACTGAGGCACTGAAAAAAGTTTCTCATGACAAAATCATTGTTTTGACAATGTTAGAAGAAAAAGAGGGGAAAGTCTATAACTTTGCCAAAGTTTTTTATAACGGAGAAGTGGTGTTTCAAAGAGCAAAAGCCAAACTTTTTAAATTTGGTGATGAAGACAAATACATGCACGCAGGCAGTGAAGAAGATTTTAAAATAGTGGAAGTTGCCGGTATTAAGTTAGCCGTGTTTGTTTGTTTTGAACTGCGTTTTAAAGAACTGTGGCAAAAATCAGAAGGGGCCGATGTTATTGCCGTGCCTTCATGGTGGGGAGAATTGCGTACAGAGCATTTTAAAATTTTGACACAGGCACTGGCCTTGATGAATCAGTGCTATGTTGTGGCAAGTGACAGTGCAAATAAAGAGTGCACGGCAATGAGCGGTATTATCACCCCGCAGGGTGAAGCCTTCAGAAACACAAACAAGTCTTGTTTGAAAATGCAGTACAGGAAAAAAGAGATAAAACTAATGAGAAGATATATGGATGTGGGGATAGAATAACTTGGACAGAATAACAGCGACAAAAACAGCCCGTCTGGCAGAAGAGTGTAGTACACAGTTTCCTTTAAGCGAAGAAGTAAAAAAAGCGATTGCTGCTACAAACAGAGAAGCCTTTGTGCCGGCAGGATTTAGACACAATGCCTATAAACTCGATGCTTTGCCTATAGGGGCTAATCAGTATATCAGTTCTCCTTTGACTGTTGCAAAAATGACGGAATACCTTTTTCCGCGTGGAGCAGACAGGGTTTTGGAAATAGGCTGCGGAAGTGGATATCAGGCAGCCGTTCTTTCCCATCTGTTTCGCGGGGTTTTTACCATAGAGCGCATAGAATCTTTGATACTTGAAGCAAAAAAAAGGTTTCGAGAACTTGGTATAAATAATGTCCATGCCCGTACAGATGACGGACAAAACGGCTGGATTCAGTATGCGCCTTATGACAGAATTCTTTTTTCTGCAACAGCGAAAGAGATTCCAAAAAAACTTTTTGAACAGTTGGCTGAGGGGGGAATTCTTGTTGCTCCTTTGCAAAAAGGAAACAAACAGGTTATTACCCGTTTTATAAAAAACGGGGAGTATATTGAAGAAGAAGAGCTTGAAGAGTGTGATTTTGTTCCGATACTTGATGGGGTGCTCAAGTAGCTTTTTAAAGCTTTTTATAGTAGAATAGTGGTAATTTAATTGAGGGCATAATCATGGAAGAGATGTATGGCATAAAGTATACGAAGCCAGAAGTTGTTTTGCTGCAAGATACCGGTATTGGTGTAGCAGAAACAGCTGCGCGTACATGTTATGACAGTTTTGGCAACAGTGAAAATGAGATTGTTCAAGAAATTGAAAAGGTGCTTCCTGATACGAAAATGTGTGAATCTTTGAACAATATAGAAGAGTCACAGCTGCTTGATGATTTGGCATGGACCTATTTTCACCACTCTATTTTGGAACATGCAAATTTGAGTTATCTTATTCGCTCAACAAGCAGAGGGGTTTTACAAGAACATGCAAGACACCGCATACAGGCAATCAGTGTAAGAAGTACACGATATACAATGAGCTCGCTTATCAATGCTTTTGTTGCTGCAAAACACTCAGGAGAGAAAGAATTTTTTATAGAAAAGGTTTTGGGTTTTGATATGTTTGTCACTGCCGATGAAGCCTATAACAGACTTGAAATCAGCGCAATGTATGATAAGCTTGATTTTCAGTCAAAAAAAGTAGACAATTTTTATGAACTTGCTGTTGCAAAAAGTTCTCTTCCTCTTTTGAAAGAATTTCAAGGCAAGCCCCAAAAACTTTATGATGCTCTGCAGACCGGAAAAAAGAAGAGAAATGTAGGCGATGCTTTTAAACACATCATTACAGACAATGTCAAAGTTGACATGGTAGTGACATTTAATCTCAGAAGTTTGAAAAACTATCTTACATTACGCGACAGCGGTGCTGCCTATTTTCAAATACGCTGGCTGGCTCAGGAGATGATGAAAGTCACTCCAAAAAAATATCTTGATTTGATTATCAAGAAAAAATAGGATTTTTTATGATTAAGATTTCAATGCTTACAATACTTTTTTTGACAGGATGTTCCAATATTACTATAACAGCGGCCATGTGTGACAAAATTCAAGGTGATCCCACTGCCACGATTCCGCAAGAGTGCCGAGACTATAGTGAAAAAGAGGCAGATAAAGCATTTAACAAAGTTGTGAATGAGAAAAAAGTATCTGATTCAGATTTAGAGTTTCATAAAGAAAAGTAGTATAATTCCAAAAAAACAATGAAGGAATAAAATATGCCAAGAAGTGAAGTATGTGAATTATGTGCCAGCAGTGAAGATGTGACTCTTTTAGAACTGCCTGTAAGTGATGGCAGTGAAGAACAAAGTGTGTATGTTTGTGTTACATGTAAAGAGCAGATAGAAAATGATGAACTTGATGAAACACATTTTAACTGTCTCAATGATGCTATGTGGAGTGAAGTGCCGGCTGTAAAAGTACTTTCGTATATATTATGGAACAGGCTTGGTCGCGGGGATATGACAGATATGATGTATCTTGAAGAAGAAGAGAAAAAACTTGCAGATGCGGCTATTAATGCAGAAGCAAACAAGGTAGTTTTTCGAGATGCAAACGGCGTTGAACTCAAGGCTGGTGACTCCATCGTTATATTAAAAGATTTAGATGTCAAGGGTGCGGGATTTACTGCAAAACGCGGAACAACTGTGACAAGAATTGCATTGCCGCATGATATGGATGACCATGTTGAAGGTCGGGTCAACGGAACAAAAATCTATCTAAAAACCGAATTTATTAAAAAAGCCTAAGAAGAACAATATTGAAACCTTATGAACGATTTTATAAAATAGAAAAAGATTTTCGCAATCCTTATGCCCGTGACAGAGACAGAATCATTCACTCTGGATCATTTAGAAAACTTGAGTATAAAACACAGGTTTTTCTAAACCACGAGGGTGATTTTTTTCGTACACGTTTAACACACTCTATAGAAGTATCTCAGATTGCACGTTCCATAGCATCACAGCTTGAACTTAATGAATCACTCTCTGAATCAATTGCTCTTGCACATGATCTCGGACATACGCCTTTTGGACATGTAGGGGGAGATACTCTGGATGAGTGCTTAAAAGCTGACGGATTTTCTAACGGATTTGAGCATAATTTTCAATCATTTCGGGTTGTGACCAAACTTGAAAAACGGTATAAAAATTTTGACGGACTCAATCTTACTTTTGCAACACTTGAGGGAATTTTGAAGCACTCTTATCCCTACAAAAAGCCCTTTCTTCCAGAGATAATAGACAAACAGTTTGATTTAAACAAACATCCTACCTATGAGGCTATGGTTGTAGACCGTGCCGATGAAATTGCGTATATGAGCCATGACATAGATGACGGGGTAAACTCCGGACTGCTTACTTTTGAGGATCTCAAAGAGAGTGAACTTGCCTGTGAAATTCTTGAAAAGGTTGCTTTGGAAGGTGTAGGAGAAGAGAATGATGAAATGTTTCGCTACAGATTCAGTTCACATCTTATAAACCATCTGGTCTATTCTCTCCTTGAATACTCAAAGCAAAAAGTTGCGCATTGTGAAGAAACACCTATAGGTTTTGAAAAAGAGCTTGAAACAAAAATTAAAAAACTGAAGAAACTTCTTTTTGTCAAGATGTATCAGCATAAAAATATAGTTCGAAAAATGTATGCCGGGAAACAGGCAGTCAAAGGACTTTATAAAGGTCTGATGGAAGAAGAGAAAATGCTTCCGCAGTTTTATTATAAGCAGTTGGATATAAGAAGCAAACACAGGGTTATTGCAGATTATATTGCAAGCATGAGTGACAGGTATGCACTTAATTTTCATAATGAAATGTATGGAAAAATAAATTAAAGGATTAAGAGAAGAAGAAACGTTCTCCCAAAGGAGAAGCGTTTACAGGCGTGATTCGTAACGTCTCATCATATAAAGACGTTTAAGCATTTTCTTACGAGAAGCAATTTTGAACTTTTTACGTTTTTCAGTCTCTGTTTCATGGAAACGGCGAGCACGAGCTTCTGTAACGATTAAGTTACGGTCAACTTGTTTTTTGAAACGTCTGTAAGCAGCATCAAAGTTGTCATCCGGACGTAGTACAATACCAGGCATATCACATCACCCACTTTCTGTTTAAATTTGAAATGGAAGTATAGCATAATAAATTTTTCTTTCAAAGTTGATATTGTTTTTTTATCGTGCGGTACATGAAATAATTTTTGGTAAAGTTGCTATGTCTTCCTGTATTGTGTCTAAAAAGCAGTGCAGAACTTTATTTTTGCCAAGAGAATAAATGATCCACTTTCCGCTTTGTTTTGTTTGTACAAGTTGGGCTTCGCGCATCTGTTTCAGATGGCGTGAAACCAATGGCTGTGAGAGCTCTAAGGTGTCACAGATTTCACATACACAGAGCGCTTTTTCTCTGTAAAGCAGTGCTATTATTTTTACTCTGTTACTGTCTGACAGTATTTTTGCAAGCTGAACTAATTTTTCCATCTAATCTCTTTCGAAGTTTTATTATATAACAATATCGTTATATGAATTATATCATAAAAAGGAATTTTAGTTATGAAAAAATTATTATTAGTTTTAATTTTAGGATTTGTTTCTCTTGGAGCAAATTCGGGAGAAAATATATACAAAGCAAAATGTGCCTCATGTCATGCTATGAAAGGGATGATGGATCAGACACAGATGCAGGAAATGCGTCAGAAAATGCAAAATGCCACACAGGAAGAAAAAATGGCAATGCGTGAAAAAATGATGCGTAAAATGCAAAAAAGCAAAATGAAAGCGCCGCCGATGCCTATGGTATCAAAACGTTTGAAAATGATGCTCAAAACCCGTGAAGATTTTATTGCTTTTGTAGCAGATTATATACAAAACCCTTCAAAAAAGAAAGGTTTCTGTATGCCGATGGCATATAAACGTTTTGGCACAATGCCTCCGATAGGAAAAACGCTAAGCAAAGAAGAGAGAGCGGCTGTTGCTTCCTGGCTGTATGATAATTTTAAAGAGTCATGGGGCAAATCTATGGGTGGTAAAATGTGTGAAATGAAAAACAAAAATATGAAATACGGCGCAGGAAAATGCGGCGCCGTAAAAATCCAAACACATTAGGTTTATGATGGAAACTGTTATGCTTTTTTTCTCTGCTCTGGTTGATTTAAGCAACGCCATGGCCCCTTATATTTTGTTCGGACTTGTTTTTGCCGGGTTTTTGCACGAACTTGTTCCTGAGAGTATTGTAAAAAACCATCTTGGAAAAGATTCTGTTATGTCGGTAATCAAAGCGACAGTTTTCGGTATTCCTCTTCCTGTATGTTCTTGCGGGGTAATTCCTTTGGCAACGGGTATCAAAAAAAGCGGTGCAAGTAACGGTGCCACACTCTCTTTTTTGATCTCTACACCGATTACAGGAGTTGATTCCATACTTGCGACCTATGGAATGTTTGGCTGGGCTTTTACTATTTACAGGGTTGTGACTTCGATGATTATTTCTGTTATTGCCGGAATTTTATCCAATTTTTACCCTGAAAAGGAGAACAAAAAAGAGCAAAAACCTGCCGCAGTATTTAGTATGAAGGCTCCGACAAACCAGCCTTCGGTAATGACTTTCTCGGCAGTAAAAACATCTGATGATGCAAGCTGTTGCAGCACGCAGGCAAGCAGTGGCGAGAAAAAAAACAATATTGTTAAAAATGCCTTTACCTATGCTTTTGGAACACTTTTAAAAGACATTGCGTCACCATTGCTTGTAGGTCTTCTTCTGGGTGCTTTAATAACTGTGGCGGTTCCTGACAATCTGAGTGAAATACTTATAAAATACAACTGGCTCTCGTATATCATAGTGATAGCCATTGCCGTACCTATGTATGTATGTGCAACCGCTTCTTTGCCGATTGCCGCAGGTTTGATGCTGGCTGGTGTGAGTCCCGGAGCGGCTTTTGTTTTTTTAAGTGCAGGTCCTGCGACAAATACTGTAACAATAGGCGTTGTAAAAAAGATGTTGGGAACAAGAACGCTTTATATCTATCTTGGGACCATCATAGCCGGCTCCCTTCTTTTCGGACTGGGGCTTGACTATCTTTTTCGCGATGTGAATGTCAAAGAACTTGTGCATATGGATGAGGATGCCGGTTTTATCGCCTGGATTGCAAGCCTTGTTCTTTGGGGATTTGTGCTGTACTATGTAATAAAACCATATTTTTTCAAGGATAAAGAGTGTAATGACGGCAGTTGTTGCAGTGCTTAGGGTATAATACGATTATGAAAAAAAGACTGCTCACATTTGTTTTATTGTTGTCAATGAGTTTTAACATACTCCATGCGTACGCAATAGAGGTTCTTGAGACAGACCCGTGTCAGGTGAGTGAGTATGTCCATGAATTTAGCAATAACAGTGAGACAGCGGATAACTGCATTTGTCAGTTGCACCATTGTTTTCACATTGCTTTTATTCTTCCTGAAATAAATATCCCTTTTGCACGTGAAAATTTTTCTCAAAAACCCTATTCAAATATCAAGATATATGAGTTTAACTCATACGATAACTTTCTAAAACCTCCTATCAGCGCATAGTTCTAATCTAATATTTATAAATTAACAACAAACAAAAGGATAACTATGTTTAAAAAAAGCATATTTGCAGTATTTGGATTTTGTGCAGTTCTGTCCGCACAGGATTTTGATACATTTTTATATGAGGCTTTGCAGGCATCTCCCTATCTTAAAGCGAATGCTTTGGAGATAGAGCGTGCGGATGAGCAGTCAAACGTGATACAGAGATATAAAAACCCGAAACTCTCCCTTGAGGCATCAAAGTTTACTCCTGATCTTGGAAAGAGTGAAGCAGGCTACAGGGTTGCCCTGATGCAGCCTGTCCGTTTGTGGGGTGTCGGCAAAGACAGAACAAATTTGGCAGCAGCAACAAGGGCAGAGGCTAAAGGACTGGTGACTCTTCAGCATGCAGAATTTGTGAAAGTGCTCTCTTTGCTTTATGTTGAGTATATGACCGAGTCTGCATTGCTCCGATTGGCCCGGGAGGAGTTTTTAATTTCTAAAAATATTGCAAATATTTCAAGAGAGCGATATGAAGCGGGAACAATCGCAAAAGTGAAATATCTTCGGGCAAAAGTGGATTTGACAAGCAGTAAAAACCTGCTGAATGAGAAAAAAGCAATGCGGCTTGCAAGTTATTATAAACTGTTGGCATTTGCGGGTCTGCAAAACGAGAAAGAACTCGATGACAACTATGTGTTTAGGCTTTCAGACAAAATGCAAAAAGAAGAGATACAAAACAGTTCGGCAGAGCTGTACTACCTCAAAACACAGCAAAATACCGCAAACGCAAAAGCAAGACTCAATGCAAACAAAATTCAGTGGATGAACGTTTATGCAGCCTACGAAGCTGAACCGGACCAAAGTATTGCCAGAGTCGGTATGAATATTCCTCTTGCTCTGTTTAACACAAAAAAAGAAGAGCAGCGTATCGCCGTATTACAGGCAAAACAGAGTGAATTTCTGCTGCAGAATCAAAAAACAGCGCTTTCGCGCAATATCGAGCGGTTAAAAAAAGAGTTAAATATTCTACGTGCTGTTGTAGGCTCTACACAGGATCTTTACAATGCGCAAAAAGAGCTGTTAAAAATGTATGAAGACGGTTACAAAATAGCAAACATCAACCTTTTGGAACTGCAAAATATCAAAAACCAAATGATACAGACAAAAGAAAAAAAGATAATACTTGAAAATAAAATAAACAGAAATATAGTTCTGTATAACTATGAAGTAGGAGAATATAATGAATAAGTTATTACTATCACTGTTGCTGGGAATCGGGGCTGTTGTACTGGCTGCTGAAGTTCCACTGGCAAAGACACAAATGCACAGTTTTAAAAAATCGGTAGCACTCAATGCCAAGATCATACAGCTTTCAAACGCGCAGCAGTCTATCACCTCGTTAGTGGGCGGACATTTGGAAAAATATTTTGTCAAACCCGCACAGGATGTAAGTGAAGGGGATAAAATTGCTCTTATCAAGTCTATTAAAGTTTCAAAAATGAGCGCAGATTATATTGCACTGAAGAAACAGTATAAGTCAGCACAAAAAAATTATGAAGCTGTTGAAAAACTTTACAAAAAGGGAATGACGTCAATGCAGAGTCTTAACTCTGAAGCGATTAAGACAAGTGAAATTGCGGCCAATCTTACAGCCTTGCAGTCGCAACTTGAAACATTGAATATAGATGTGAAAAATCTCAAAAAAGCAACCGCTGACTTTATTTTATATGCACACAGCTGCGGACGTGTTTCAGCTCTTTTAAAACCATTGCACTCTTCTGTATCCCCAAATGAACCGATTGTTTCAATAGTAAAGAATCAAGCCTATTATGTGAAATCCTATCTGCCTCTTGAATATGCGACAAAAGCGCGTATTGGGGATACAGTAGTGGTTGACTATGCAGGAGAAGAGATTATTACACATGCCACGCAAATAATGCCCAAGGTGGATGAAACAACACAAAGAGTCGTGGTTCTTTCAAGTGTGGATCAAAAAGTGGATGATCTTTTTATTGATGTCTATGTAAAGGCAACAATATATTTTGCTGATGCAAAAAGCTATGTTGCTGTGAAAAAATCGGCACTTTCTTTTTTTAACAACGAATGGGTGGTTTTTGTTCCCAGCAAGGAAGAGTCTCCGGAATATGTGCCGCAGGTTGTGGCAATAGTTGCAGAAGATGATGAATATGTCGGGGTAAAAGGTTTGGAGTTGGGAGAAACCTATGTGAGCGGTGAGAGTTATTATGTGAAATCGGCATTGCTCAAATCATCTCTTGGCGATGGGGATTAGGGGCTGGTATGTTAGATAAACTTATAGAGCTTTCGCTCAAATACAAAATTTTAGTGCTTGTCTTTTTTCTCGGAATTATTGCTTTTGGTTACAGGGCATACCGGGATATTCCCATTGATGCCTTTCCTGATATTACGCCGAAACAGGTTGTCATTTATACAGAGAGTCCGGGAAATTCTGCCGAAGACATAGAAAAGCTCATCACCTACCCTATAGAATCAGTTGTCTCGGGGATGGCAGGGGTGAAACTTATTATGTCAAACTCCATTTTTGGACTCTCTTATGTTTCTGTCTTTTTTGAAGACGATATGGACATATATTTTTTACGCCAACTCGTTTCAGAACGACTTGCAAGTGTGGATATTCCAAAAGGCTGGGGAAAACCTGTTTTGGGACCAAATACAACCGGTTTGGGACAGGTTTTCTGGTATCAGGTAGAAGATACAACAGGAAAATACTCCCTGCAGGAACTCAAAGAGATGCAAAAGTACATTGTTACCCCTCTTTTTAAAAGTGTCAGCGGTGTCGAAGAAGTCATCGGCTGGGGCGGTTATGAGAAACAGTATAATGTTTTAATAGATACAAAAAAACTGCAGGACTTTGGGATTACCTATGGCGATATCATTGAGGCACTGCAAAAATCAAATCAGGCAGCAGGCGGACAGTATTTGGAGTTTAACCGGGAACAGTATCTGATTCGCGGAGCAGGTTTGTATAAAACGCTTGATGATATAAGAAACAGTGTCATAAAACCCAGTCAGGGGCAGGCTATTACCATTGGTGATGTTGCCAGTGTAATGCCGGGTGTGAGCCCAAGATTTGGAGCCGTGACGATAGACGGGAATGAAGCTGTTATGGGAATGGTGCTGCAACGGACAGCTACCAATGCGGCAAAGGTCGTCGAACGTTTAAAAGAAAAGATCAAGACAGTCAACAGTACTCTGCCGGAGGGTGTGAAAATTACTACTCTGTATGACAGAACAGACATTACACACAAAGCGGTAAATACAATGACCTCGGCACTTTTAAGTGGTGTAGTTTTAGTTGCCATTGTACTGTTTTTATTTCTGTTTGAACTGCGCAGCGCTTTTATTGTTATACTCTCTTTGCCCCTGTCTTTGTTGAGTGCGTTTTTGCTGATGGATTATTACAATCTTTCAGCCAATCTTATGAGTTTGAGCGGTCTGGCAATTGCGGTAGGTATGATAGTTGACGGAACCATTGTAATTGTAGAGAACAGTTTTAGAAAACTGCATGACAATCCTTATGAGCCCAAATTGCAAGTAGTCACCGAGGCGGCAAAAGAGGTGGCAACCCCTGTGACTTTTGCTGTTTTAATCATTGCGGCGGTCTTTATTCCTCTGCTCTCACTTGACGGTTTAGCCGGAAAACTCTATACGCCGATGGCACTCAATATTGTGTTTGTCATGCTCGGCTCGCTGCTTGTAGCACTTGTACTGGTTCCGGTACTTATTTTGATGCTTTTAAAACCGACAAACTCTCCTGAAAATATCGTGATGAGAGCTATTAAAAAAGTCTATACGCCTGTACTGCTGTTTGCACTGGAAAATGCAAAAAAGATTTTGGCAATTGTCACTGTTGTGTTTATTGTTCTTGCCTATATGCTTTCTCAGCAGGGACGGGAATTTTTGCCAACACTCAATGAAGAGTCTATTATGTACAGGGTTATTGCAATTCCGGGAACAGCGCTTACCCAGTCCATAGAAGTTTCTGAAGATATAGAAAAGTATATACGAAAACATTACCCTAAAGATGTAGAGTCTGTGCTGACAATGATAGGACGAAGCGAAAAAGGAGAAACGGCGCAGGCAAACTACATGGAAGTGCTTTTGACGCTCAAACCCAATATTGAAAATTTGCCTGCTTTGACGAAAAAGATGAGTGAAGATTTGGAACATCATTTTGCTTTTGTACAGTTTATTCCTACGCAGCCTATTGCAATGCGTATAGAAGAATTACTTGAAGGCGTAAAAGCAGAACTGGCTATTAAAATTTACGGAGAGAATCAAAAAGAGCTTGACAGAATTGCCAAAGATATTCAAAACACCATTAAAGGCGTGGACGGACTGGAGCGAATGGAAGTAGAATCACAGCTTGGTCAGGCACAGATTAAAATAACTCCGGACTATCTCGCTCTTGCACGGTACGGTATAAGTGTAGAAGATGTGATGCAGGTTATTCGTAACGGTATAGGAGAAGAGGGTGTCATCCAGAAAATAGAGGGGATTAAAAGATTTGCCATTGTTGCCAAGATAAAAGGCGCAAAAGAAGATATTGCATCTATAAAAAATGTAACACTCCGTTCACAAAACGGAAATATTGTCAGGCTCAAAGATGTCTGTGCCATTGAAATAGTCCAAGGCGCCTCTTTTATCAAAAGAGAGAACCTGAGCCGTTATATGGTCGTCTCAATGGATGTAGAAGGACGAGATACCGCCTCTTTTGTAAAAGAAGCGGATGCGTTGATAAAAGAAAAAGTGAAAATGCCCGCAGGATACTATATAGGCTGGGCGGGTGACTTTAAAAATATGAAAGAAGCGACACAAAAGCTGATTATTATTATTCCCGTAACACTTCTTTTGGTTATTTTACTGCTTTATACGGCATTTAATTCTCTGAAAAAGTCGATGATTATTTTGCTGAATGTTCCTTTTGGGTTTATCGGCGGTATCATTGCTCTGCTTGTCGGCGGTATATATTTGTCTGTTTCGGCGATAGTGGGCTTTTTGGCTATTTTTGCCATCGCGATACTCAACGGTATTGTATTGGTGAGTTTTATAGATGAACTGCGAACCAAATATCCTGATGTGGATTTGAAGATACTTTTAAAAGATGCAACACTGCTGCGTCTGCGACCGGTACTGATGACAGCTTTTACAACACTTTTCGGAATTCTGCCGCTTCTTTATGCGACAGGTGTAGGAAGTGAGATACAGTACCCTTTGGCGGTGGTTATAACAGGAGGGATTATAAGCTCGACACTGCTTACTTTACTGATATTGCCATCAACATATCTGCTTTTTTATGATAAAAAGAAAAATTAGTGAAGTGCTAACACTTTGCTAACTCTGTTGTGTGATAATACCAACATCAAAACAAGGGAATCAAAGAATTCCCGGGTTTGAAAATTAAACACAAAGGATTTCAGATGAAATTAGTTAACATTACATTATCAGTTGCTTTGCTTGGTCTTTTAAGCATAGCTTCGGCAGAGGATGTTGTCACTACAGACACAACAGTGAGCACTGCTCCAACAGAAGAAACTGTTTCAACAGATACTACGACAGATACTACGGTGAATATTGATGCACAGATAGAAGCTATTCAAAGTGCACCGGAACAAGATAGAGTGGAATTGATGAATGAGTTTAAACAAAGACTGATGCAGATGAATCAGGAAGAGAGAATGGCTGCAATACAAGAAATGCAGAGTAAAATGCAGGCAGAAGCTGGTACAGAAACTGCAAGCATGGCAAGAGATATGACACAAACAAGAGCTCAGGATCATGTGCAGGAGATGCAACTGCAGACAAATGAAAATATGAGCCAGGTACAAAATATGATACAGCAGCAGGCTGGCAGTCAGTATATGCAAACTGTTGAAACGAGTGGAATAACAAGTACCACTAATATTCCAAGCATGAATGCTGGAATGATGCGACGCAGATAAAAAATTAAACAATCAATCATCTCCAGAGCTTAACGAGGTGATTGATTAATAAGGAGATATTTATGAAAAAAATGTTTATATTAATGATGCTGGGCATGTTCTCTGTCAGCCTTTTTGCCTACTCTGATTCAGATATGGACGGTGTGGATGACAGTAGAGACAAATGTCCCAATACCCCTTTGACCGATTTGGTTGATATAAACGGGTGTACTAAAAAAAGCCTTGTCTCCTCCCATCATTTTGATATTATAATCGGTGCAAATTATGCCGGATCCAATTATGCCTCTTTAAATCAGACAGATACCTATTCCAGTTCCCTTCAAATTGACTATTACTATAAAAACTTTTCACTTCAGGCGTCTACATCCTATTATACTACCAATGGAGACGGCTACAGTGAAAATGGTTTAAATGACTCGTTTTTAGGAGCATCGTATCAGTTTAAACCACTGAAATCTTTCTCTTTGCGTGTAGGAGCAGGCGTTCTTCTGCCTACATATGATACAGCGTTAAATAACAACAACACTGACTATACAGCTTCACTGAATGCAAGTTATGCTTTAGGAAAAGTCAATATATTCGGTGGTTATATTTACACGATGATTAATGATGATGATATAGCAGGAACGGTTGCCTATCAAAACACAAATGCATTTAGTGGCGGTTTAGGGTATTACGTTACAAACAAACTGTACCTAAGCGGGGCATATAATACTTCAGACAGTATTTATGCAGGTGTTGAAAAAATTAGAACAGTTTCGGCGTACGGATACTACAGTATAAACATGCACTGGTTCACTACCTTCTCTTATGCGTACGGACTGAGTGACAGTGCAAGTGACCAAGCCGCTTCCGTAAAACTGGGCTATTATTTTTAAAGAAAGATGATGCAAAAACATATACTTTTACTTGAAGATGATGTACCCCTCGCCCTGACTTTGGCAGAGCTCTTGGAAGGGGCCGGATACAGTGTCGATACGGTACACAACGGAAATGATGCTATTGACGCTTCTTATGAGAACAGGTATGATTTGTATGTTTTTGATATTAATGTTCCGGATATGAACGGACTGGAACTTTTGGAGAGCCTGCGAAATGCCGATGATACTACGCCGGCAGTTTTTATCAGTGCTTTAATAGATTTGAATTCTATATCCAAGGCGTTTTCCATTGGTGCGGATGATTATCTCAAAAAGCCTTTTTTCCCGGAAGAGTTGCTTATCCGTGTCAATGCCAAATTGTCTCAGACAAACAAAGACATTGTTTATAAAAATCTGAGATATTCAGCAGAAAAAAAAGAGCTCTATAAAGATGGCAAAATAGTCTCTTTGGGAGAAGTGCAAGAGTGCCTTTGTGATCTGTTTATGCATAATATCGGCAAGGTTTTGGACAAAACTGTTCTGATGGACTGTCTTGTCAGCCCATCAGATGCGGCTTTACGGGTTGCACTCAATAAATTTAAACATATCACAGGTCTGGATATAAAAAATATTCGCGCAATAGGATATATGCTTGAAAAAAGTTGAAAAAGAGTCCCTGCTGAAGAGTTTTTTTCTCTTCTTCTTATCACAGACACTCTTGGCAGGGGCTCTTTTTCTACTCAACTATCAAAAAGAGCTGCAAAGCCTTGATGAGACTGTTTTTTCAAAAATGAGACTTTGCAGTTTTTCTCTGCAGTGTAAAGAGTTTCAATACGATTTTGTCCCCAAAAAAGAGTATGAACTCTACAGACTGTATAAAAATGAAAGCGAATTAAGTGCTTATTTTTCCATTCCGAATTCTACAAAAAATGCCCTGAAAATTTATCTTCCAAAAGAGAAGTATATGCAGGAGGTACGCACTCTGCAAAAAGAACTTTTATGGAATTTTTTTATTGTTGTATTTATCATTGCAATATTGTCTTTTTTCTTTGCTCTGTATGCACTCTCTCCGTTAAGAAAGGCGTTACATGTAACCGAGGAGTTTATAAAAGATATTTTACATGATTTTAATACGCCTTTGTCTACCTTGCGCCTCAATGTTTCCATGCTCAAAAGTGAAACGGGAGAAAATACTAAAATTGAGAGAATAGAAAATGCTGTGCAGAATATTTTGAATCTGCAGGCAAATTTGCGAGCTTATCTGCATTCACATGTAACGCAAAAAGAGCAGCTTGTGTTAAAAGAATTTTTGAAAGAGCGTATAAATCTTATAGAAAGTAATTACAGAGATATCAGCTTTCATACAGAAATTCCGGCTGTTGTGTTACATGTAAACAAAGATTCTTTTACGAGAATCATAGATAATCTGATCTCAAACGCTGCCAAATACAATCAAAAAGAGGGAAAGGTTTTTATCCGATTTAGCGATAATATTTTAAGCATTGAAGATACAGGCAAAGGCATACAAAATCCCAAGCGTGTCTTTGAGAGATTTTACAAAGAGCAGGAGAGAGGTATAGGCATAGGACTGCATATCGTTAAAAAACTGTGTGAAGAATTAGATATTGCTGTTTCTGTACAAAGCGAAGTCGGCAAGGGGACAGTTTTCACGCTTAATCTTAAAAATATCATAGTATAATTTCTTTATGATTTCCCAAGATTCCATAGAAGCCCTCAAAGCCAGACTTGATATTGTTGATGTTGTCGGCAGCTATATAGAACTGAAAAAAGCAGGAGGTAATTTTAAAGCACCTTGCCCTTTTCATGAGGAAAAATCCCCCTCTTTTGTAGTGAGTCCGCAAAAACAGATCTTTCACTGTTTTGGATGTGGAGCCGGCGGGGATGCAGTGAAGTTTGTGATGGAGTATGAAAAGCTGAACTATCCCGAAGCTTTGGAAAAACTGGCGGATTCCTATAACTTTACACTTGCTTACACCGATAACAAACATAACAAACCACGTTCACAGGTTATGGAGAAGCTCAATGAGTGGTATCAATCACTTTTAACGAAAAACCAAACAGCCTTTTCGTATCTTCAAGAGCGGGGCATTTATGAAAACAGTATAGAAAAATTTGGTATCGGTTATGCACCTGATTCGAATGCAACGCTGAACTTTATCCGCTCACAGCAGTTCAGTATCAAAGAAGCAGTAGATATGGGTGTTGTCGGTTACAATCAGGAACGCAACCATACCTATGCCCGTTTTATAGAGCGAATAACCTTTCCGATTTTCTCCGCCAACGGCAGTATTGTCGGCTTTGGCGGCAGAACCATAACCGGACATCAGGCAAAATATGTCAACTCTCCCGAGACAGCCTTTTTTAACAAATCACGTCTTTTGTATGCCTATCATCTGGCAAAACAAAGCCTGCATAAAAAAGGCGAAATCATTATCACAGAGGGTTATCTCGATGTTATAATGCTGCATCAGGCCGGATTTGACAATGCTGTGGCAACGCTGGGAACGGCGTTGACACATGAACATCTGCCGCTGCTTCGAAAAGGTTCTCCTCGTATTGTCATGGCATATGACGGAGATAAAGCAGGGCGTGCAGCAGCCCTCAAGGCTTCAAAACTTTTAAGTGCTTCTGGTTTTAACGGCGGTGTTGTGGTGTTTGACGGAGGACTTGACCCTGCCGATATGGTCAAAGAGGGTCGCGTTGAAGAGTTGAGCAGTATGTTTCGCAAAGCAAAAGCTTTTATAGAGTTTGTCCTTGATGAAATTCTTTCTCTGTATAATCTCAAAGACCCAAAAGAAAGAGAAGCATGTAGAGAAGATTGTGTTGGATATTTGAAAACTTTGTCTCCAAGTTTGCAAGAAGCCTATAAACCAATTTTGGCAGCAAAATTAGGTGGTTTTGTTATTAAACCTTCTTTAATTAAAGTTTCTAATACAAATAGTATGGATACTAATAATATTAGAAAAGACTCTCACAGAGATATGTGGGAACTCTCTTTGATTAAAACTATTTTGGACAAACCTGAGTATATTGAACAGATTTTGGATGTGATTGACCCGAGTTTTTTGCAGTTTCACTCTTATGAATTTTCACTGGTCCTGCAGGGAAAACAAGATACTCCCGAGATAATGGCTATTCGGGTAGATGAGACTATCACACCGCTTCAAGATGAAGAGGCTTTGAATGCGGAACTGATTACTTTTTTGACAAGATACTATGAAAGAGAGTTGAAAAAGGTCAATATTGCTTCAAATATCAGTTTTGAAGAGAAAGCTTTTTATATCCGGAAATTCCGGGGGAAAATTGCAAAACTCAAAAGAGGGGAACTGGTCACACCGAATGATTGAGTCGGATTAAAGATTTTTTGTTATACTAAAGAAAACAGAAGGAACCCAAGATGGCAGGCGTACATTTCTCATTTGACAATTTTAAAAATTTACTGGATTTAAATATTGGTATATCGGACAGACTGGATGAAAACCGTGCTGAGAGTTTTACTCTGCTCTATTGCGATTTTTCGGGGATTGAACAGAGTGTGGTGGATGCTTCTTTAACGGAAATACTGCGTTCATCAGATTCGATAGCAAATGACGGCGCGGATTATTTTTTTGTCCTTCCTTACACTGACAAATACGGAGCTGAGATTGTCAAAAAGATGTTTGATGAGTTTTTTGCAAAGTATCTGGACTCTTTTTTACTGAGCTATCCCGTGGACGGTGAAACAACAAAAGATATTCTTGAAAATATGCAAAACAGTGTCAGTAGATTTTTTAAAAAAGAGTTGCACTGTCTGGACAGGATTACAAGAGACTATTAAGTAGGTACTTAGAAGCCTTTTTTTGTAAATTTATAATATTTGGAGTTTTTGTAAAAAGAGATTGCTTCGGATATTTTTTGCTCTTTGTATATTTTTTTATCGCACACCCATCTGCATTTTATTTTTGGGTTGTGCATCGCTTCAATATTTGACTTGGAAACTTTTGTGGCATATATGGTCTCTGCAATCACCAATAACGGCAAAAGTATAAAAAATATAATTTTCATATTTTTAATATCGACACTTCTTTAAAAATATTAATGCTTTCTTGGAACCGGTACTTTCTAACGCTAAAGCGTGACTTGGAAAAAAACTAAATTTTTTTCTGCAGTGTCTGCTGTTGCAATAGTCTTGCCCCCCCTCAGTCCGGACTGAAGTCCGCGTTCCGAAAAATCTGCTTAACTTAATGGAACACTAAATGCTTTGTATTTTAAAATTCTTTTGAAAAGCAGAGGAGCAAAGTGTGATTTCAGTAGATATAAAAAAAGAGATTTCTTCCTTATCTCCTTTAAATACAGCACTTCCGGAAGAGGAAGAGCCAACGATCTCTTTTGCATCCTTGCTTAAAGGAACAAAAGAATCAAACAGTAAAACTATGCAAAACGGTTCATTGATTCTTGCATTAAATGATGAAAAAGTTCCTGTTGGATCTGCCACAGAAGTAGAAAGTGCCGAACTTGCTTCGCAAATAACAGCCAAAATGTCACAAGAGGATGTTAAAGTTTTGATAAAAGAGGCAAAAGAGTTTCTCAAAAGCAAAATTGTGCAGAGTGAAGGGTACAAGAAAGCCGAAATCGATGCCTTGCCAAAAACACTGAACGGTCTTGTACAGCTTGCAAAGAAAACAGGGATTGAACTTTCAAAAATCACATTGGAAGAGGTGAAAGACTTTGCACAGACGAATGCAAAAACAATAGCAGAGCAGAAATCTCCTTCTTTGCAGATAAAACAAGAAGCAGTACAAAAGTCAGAACAAACTTCTTTTTCCCAGATAAAACAAGAAGCAAAAGAAGAAGCAGACGTTTCAAATGAAGAGATACCGGTTCGTGTCAAAGTAAAAAAAACAAAAGCAGATGTTGCAAAAGTTCAAGAGACAGGGGTGGCAGACGAAAGTTTGGAACTGGTAAAAAAAGAAATTGTTAAAAATACACAGCAGGTTAAACAAGAGCAGAAACAGACCCCCTTGTTTAAAGCGCAGAGCAGCGTTACTGAAATTACGACACAGCAAATTGTAGATACAAAAGTAAATACACTGACAATAGACAAAACTCCAAAACAAAAAGCTGATGACACATTGAAGCTTCTTCTGCGTGGAGAAAAAATCACAAAGAATGAATCAGGTCTTACAGCAGATTTTTCAGTAGCAACAGCAAAGGTGATGGTAGCACCGCATACTTCAAGAGAGACAGAAAAATCATTAGCGTCTCTTTTGCAAAATGACAAGAGTGAAGACGGCGCTGTACAGGCAAAGACAGATGGATTGAATATTGCAAAGGCAGACAGTTTTGAGGTAAAACTCAATGAAGCAAAACAGATGGTAAAATATCTCTCTCATGATGTAAAATCTGCAATTGAAGAGTATAAGTCGCCATTTACACGTATCAAAGTTCAGCTAAATCCACAAAGACTGGGTGAGGTTGATCTGACGATAGTACAACGCGGAAAAAATCTTCATATAAATATCAGTTCAAACAATACTGCCATCAATACTCTGGCTGTGAATGCTAATGACTTGAAGCTGCAACTTAATAATAATGGAATAAATAATGCTACATTAAATTTTAGTAGCAGTTCTCAAAATTCAGAAAATTCAGCTGGTGGACAAATGCAGCAACAAGGACAAAATAATCAAAAAGCGCATGAAGAATATAATTATTTTGACAATAAAGAAAAAAAAGAAGAAATTATAAACTCTTTAGAGATTATAGTTCCAAATTACGCATAAAGGATAAACAATGGCAATTAATTCTATAGGACAAGATACCTCGGTATATGGCGATTATACAACAGGTGCAGATGTTGTAGAAGATAAAACAAGTTTAAGTAATGATGATTTTATGACACTTCTTTTGGTAGAACTTCAAAATCAAGACCCAACGGAACCTACTGATACTGAACAGATTTTGACGCAAACTTCACAGCTAGCCACTCTTGAAGCAACAGACAATACAAATAAAGCATTAGAGGACTTGGCCGCGACAATGGCAGCTTCTAGTGATTTTTCTGCTATTTCAGCCATTGGCAAGACTGCAGATTTAGGGAGTAATGCGATAACATATACTGAAGGAGAAGATACATCATTTGAAATCTACTTTCCTTCAGATGTCGCTTCAGGGAATGTGGAAATACTTGACAGTAATGGGAATATTATTCAAACAATTACGGCAGAACAAGGTGATGCCGGAATTTATACATATACATGGGACGGAAAGGATAGCGCAGGCAACAGTGTTGATGAAGGAATCTACTATGCTACTGCCTCATATACAAATTCAGCTGGTGAGAGTCTAACAGCAAGAGTAGGTACATACCCAATAGAATCTGTACGATTTGATGCAGGTGAGACTTATGTAAAAGTTGGTTCTGGATATGTGCCTCTTGCAAATGTTGTTGAAATTTATTAGAGGATAAACTTATGATGACGCAAGCTTTTTATACAGGTCTGAGTGGACTTAAGACAAACTCTTCAGGTATTGACATTATCTCTGATAATTTAGCGAATGTAAATACAGTCGGATATAGAGGTAATACATATGAGTTCTCATCACTTTTTGAAGATGCTCTCATGACAACAAATGGCACTACAAGTGATTCTGTTGGTTTGGGAACAACTCTTCAGGCAACACCTATGATAGAATCAACAGGATCATATTTGTTAACAGACAGAAGTACAGATTTGGCAATATTGGGTGATGGGTGGTTTGGTGTTCAAGGAGACGGGGATCCTGTATATACCCGTAATGGGGCTTTTTCATTTGACAGCAATGATGATCTGGTGACTACCGATGGCTATCATGTACTAGGTACTATGGGCGGTAATATAGATGGAGAAGTGCTGACACAACAACTTGATGAAGTCCCTTTGGCAGATGCTGGAGAACAAGAGAAGTTGCGTTTTCCAAAGTCATTAACCTATCCTGCAGAACCAACAACAATAGCACAATTTTCCGGGAATATAGGAACTGTTTCAGAAGTAAGAACTATGAGTGCGAGTGTTGTTGATCCGGCTGGTGTAAAGAATGAACTTAAACTTGAGTATACACTGGTTGATCCGCAAATCCCTCCTGGAACACAATGGAATGTTGTTGCAACAACACAGTCTTTAGACGGAGAAACTATATATGACACGCAGTCAGGTATTGTCGAATTTGATGAAACAGGTGCTTTAGTGACAAACACTCTCACGTCTATAGATAATAATGGTGCAAGTGTAACAATTGACTTGGGCACAGGCTTTGATGGCATAGTTGCACTCTCAAATGTAGATATAACGGCTTCTTCTTTGTCTAATGGTACCATAGGTGGAGAACTGAATGGTTATGATATAAATAAAAATGGTGAAGTTATTGCAACATTTACAAATGGCATGCAGAGTAGTGTTGGAAAAATTGCTCTTTATCACTTTCAGAATGATCAAGGGCTCAGTCGTCTTTCTGGCACAAATTTTGCACAATCTTCAAATAGCGGAGAAGCTTTTTTTTACAAGGATGCCGCGGGACAAAACGTCATAGGTACAGATATGACAAATTATAAATTAGAAGGTTCAAATGTAGATATGACATATGGATTAACAGAGCTTATAGTATTACAACGATCATATGATGCAAATTCCAAATCAATTACCACAGCTGATGAGATGATGCAAAAAGCACTTGATATGGATGCCTAAATAAAAGTTGGAATGATATATGCTTAATGTATTTTACTAAATCTATCATATGAGATAGAAGATAAAAAGGATTTAAAATGTTAAAATCACTTTATTCTGGTATTTCTGGGTTACAATCTCATCAAGTTGCCATGGATGTCGAATCAAATAATATTGCTAATGTAAATACTACGGGTTTTAAATATTCACGTGCAAATTTTTCAGATCTTTTGGCACAAACAAGTTCCATTGCTACAGCTCCACAGGGACAGTTAGGCGGTAAAAATTCTGTTCAGGTTGGACTTGGTTCAACTGCAAACTCAACAACACAAATTTTTTCACAAGGTTCCATAACGAATACAGATAAAAATACAGATGTCGCTGTGCAGGGAGATGGTTTTTTTATTATCTCTCCAGATGGAGGAAATACTTACAAATATACACGTGCGGGTGATTTTAAGTTTGATGCAGGCGGAAATTTTGTTGATAACAACGGTTTTATAGTCCAAGGATGGCTGCGTGACCCTGTAACCGGAAAAGTGGATTCGACAGCACCGATTGAAAATATAAATATACCGCCAGGACTTACAACACCAGCACAGCCAACAACAGAAGTGGTATTGAAAGCAAATCTTAATTCAGGACCTTTGGTTTCGAGCTATTCCCGTGCGTACCCGATTGATGAAAATGGAGTAGTGAGTGATTATGATGGAAATACGGTAGGTGTCAACTCTGGTGATATAGGGGCAATGTTTAACAGCAATGGAGAGGCTTTTTCTTTACAAAACGGGCAAGGTGTAACAATTGATTATGGTGATGGAACTATTTATACATATGAATACCAATCAGACGGCACAGGAGATTTTACAACTTTAAAAGATCTGCGAGATAAAATGCAAACGGATGTTGCTAATATTTCTTCTACAGCAACAGTAGTTGTGGATGATCAAGGGAAAATAAAAATTGACAACTCTGCTGCCGGTGGTGCTGATTTAAATATCAATATAGAACCAATTACGGGTACAGTAACAGAAAACTCACGCTTTACTACAACAATGAGTGCGCTGGAAGGCAGTTTGCCAAATACGACTGGTGCAACTGCTTTCTCTCAAGACTTTAATGCTGCTACGCATTCAAGTTCTATAGATATTTTTGATTCACTGGGGACAAAACATACACTTAGAACAGAATTTAGAAAAGTTTCTGCAAGTAAATGGGATATGACGATTACAGTTCCTGAGCCTTCAACAATAAGTACCGTAGCCCCAACAAATCAAGTCAAAGGTGCGATAACATTTAACACAGACGGCTCTCTCAGTACATATGATCCAACAAGTGTTTCTTTTACCGGCAACAATGGTTCGGCTCCAAATCAGACGGTGAATCTCTCTTTTGGTACGCCTAATGATTTTGACGGGATGACATCGTTTGATAGTCTGAGTGCGACCTCTGGAATTTCTCAAGACGGTTTTACGGGTGGAGATTTAGTAGGTATTAGAATTGATCAAAGTGGGACACTGGTTGGTTCATTTTCTAATGGCCGATCATTTGGTTTGGCACAAATAGGTATGGCAAAATTTACAAATAATGAGGGACTTTCAACAGAAGGCGGAAATGTTTATAACCAAACTGCCAATTCCGGTGATCCGATTATAGGAACTGCTGCTACTGCCGGACGTGGGTTTATACAATCTTCTGCATTGGAAGCATCAAATGTTGACTTGTCTTTAGCTTTGACACAGTTAATTGTTATTCAGCGTGGATATCAGGCAAACGGAAAAACGATTACAACATCTGATCAACTGCTTGAAACCCTAATAGGATTAAAACGTTAAATTAACTCTATTTTGATATAATTTCTTCAATACAAATTGAAGGAATTATGCTCATGCAATTCAGTGCCCCCCTTAAATCAAATTCAAAAAAAATCATGTTGCTCGGTTCCGGTGAACTTGGTAAAGAAGTCATCATAGAAGCACAGCGCCTGGGACTTGAAACCATAGCCGTTGACAGATACGAAAATGCTCCGGCCCATCAGGTGGCGCATCGTTCCCATGTTGTGAATATGCTTGACAAAGATGCCCTTTTGGAAATCATCTATCGTGAAAAACCTGATTATATTTTACCGGAAATCGAAGCTATCAACATTGATGCGCTTTTTGCGGCAGAAGATCGAGGCTACAATGTTATTCCAAATGCCAATGCAGTCAGCAAAACGATGAACAGAAAAAATATCCGTACCTTTGCGGCAGAGGTTTTGGGACTCAAAACCGGACCGTATAAATTTGTTACAACACAAGAAGGCATGCTTGAAGCAGCATGTGAGCTTGGCTTTCCCTGTGTGATTAAACCGGTTATGAGTTCAAGCGGACATGGGCAGAGTATTGCCAAAAGTGAAGCAGACATTCCTGCTTCATGGGAAGCGGCAAAAGAAGCACGCGGAGATGCAAGTGAGCTGATAGTCGAAGCATTTGTAGATTTTGATTATGAGATTACAATGCTTACGGCTCGTAACGGCAAAGAGACAGTTTTTTGTGAACCTATCGGACATGAACAACGCGACGGAGATTATGTCTTTTCATGGCAGCCGATGCAGATGAGCGAGATAGCCAAAGAAAAAGCACAGAAAATGGCAAAAGAGATAACAGACGGACTTGGAGGACAGGGGCTTTTTGGTGTTGAACTTTTTATCAAAGGGGATGAGGTTTATTTTTCTGAAGTCTCCCCGCGTCCGCATGATACGGGAATGGTAACGCTTATAACACAAAGCCAGAGTGAGTTTGCCTTGCATCTGCGTGCTGTGTTGGGACTGCCACTCGGATTTACTTTTTACGGTGAAGGCGCATCTGCCGCATTCAAAAGCGAAAAAGAGAGCTTTGCTCCTGTTGTTGATGTGGATGAGAGCCTCTTTAGTGACAATTCCTATGTCAGAGTATTTGGAAAACCCGAAGCACATAAAGGACGCCGCTTGGCTGTGGCACTTGTTTTTGATAAAGTAGATGCCGCACTTGAAAAAGCGCGTGAACTTATAACAAAAATCAGAGACATGTAAATGCAAAGCCGTACAATAGTTTTACTCGATACATTGACCTTTGGCGATACGGATCTGTCCTGTTTTGACAGGTTGGGAAGCGTAACAGCATACAAAACAACATCACCGCAGGAGACACTCAAACGTATTACAGATGCGGAAGTTATAGTAACAAACAAAGTTGTGATAACAAAAGAGCATATGCAGCATGCAAAAAACCTCAAACTGATCTGTGTTGCGGCAACAGGAATGAACAATGTTGACCTTGAGGCTGCAAAAGAGTTTGGCATTGCAGTAAAAAATGTGGCCGGATATTCTACCGACTCTGTTATCCAGCACACATTTTCTATGCTTTTTTATCTCATAGGCCATTCACGCTACTATGATGAAGTTGTCAAAAGCGGTGCCTACTCCAAGAGTGCCCTGTTTACCGATGTAAGTCATCCGTTTTTTGAGATAAAAGGAAAAAGATGGGGCATCATCGGTCTGGGTGAAATAGGCAGAGGTGTTGCTAATATTGCCAAATGTTTCGGTGCGGATGTCTGTTACTACTCGACAAGCGGGGTAAATCGCAGTCAAGATTTTCAAAGAGCAGACCTTGACGAGCTTTTAAAAAATTGCGATATTATTACTGTGCACGCACCGCTTAATGAAAAAACAAAAAACCTTTTAGACTATGAAAAGCTCTTTACATGTAAAGAGGGTGCAGTGGTACTGAACCTCGGGCGTGGCGGAATCATTAACGAGTCGGCAGTTGCCAGACTTGTGGATGAAAAAAATATCTCTTTCGGGCTGGATGTGTTTGAAAAAGAGCCCTTGCCGCAAGAGAGTCCCCTGTTACATGTAAAGAACAAAGAGAGGCTCTATATGACACCGCATATTGCCTGGACATCGGTTGAAGCCAGAGAAAAGCTCATTCAGAGTGTATGTGAGAATATACAATGATTACAGATGTATTGATTATAGGAGCAGGCGGGGCAGGACTTACAGCGGCTCTTGCTGCCAAGGATGCCGGTGCAAGTGTACGTGTACTTACAAAAGAGTACCCGACAAGAAGTCAGACCTGTATGGCACAGGGCGGGATGAATGCTGCACTAGGAAATGTGAGTCCGGACTCTGTAGAAGAGCATATTCAAAACACGCTGAAATCTGCACACGGACAGGCAGACGAAGAAGCTGTTCGTTACATGTGCAGTGAAGCACCGAATGCCATACAGTGGCTTGATGAAATCGGTGTCTGTTTTTCCCGTACAGCTGATGGAAAAATTGCCCAAAGAAAGCTTGGAGGGGCATCTGCTCCAAGGGCCTGCTATGCACAGGATTATACAGGATTAAAAATACTGCATACACTTTATGAGCGTTGTTTGAAAGAAGATATTGAAATACATAATGAACGCTATTTGCTTGATTTGCTTACAAAAGAAGACGGGAGTATCTGTGGCGCATTAATTTTGAATATAAGAAGCGGAGAATTGGAACATCACTTTGCAAAAAGTGTTGTTTTGGCATCAGGAGGGTACTCACGCATATATGACAAATACTCTACAAACTCAACAGCTTCTACAGGAGACGGTATAGCGGCAGCTGCAAGAATCGGTGCAAAACTTTTGGGTATGGAGTTCGTACAGTTTCATCCGACAGGACTGAAAAACTCTTCTATCCTTATCAGTGAAAGTGCCAGAGGAGAAGGCGGGTATCTGCTTAATTCCAAGGGAGAGCGTTTTATAAACGAACTTGCACCAAGAGATGAAGTAAGTCGTGCAATCAATGAACAAATCTTAGCAGGTGAAGAGGTCTATTTGGATATTCGACATTTAGGAGAAGAGTTTATAGACGAGAATCTGCCACAGGAGAGAAAACTGGCGCTTTTGTATGAAAAGGTGGACCCTGTAAAAGATCTGATTCCCATCAAAGCAGTTGCACACTATACTATGGGCGGAATAGAAGTTGATAACAAATCGCAAACAAGCGTAAGCGGTTTGTTTGCCTGTGGTGAGTGTGCAAACCACAAAGTACATGGTGCAAACCGTTTGGGTGGCAACTCTTTGCTTGAGATTATAGTTTTTGGTCGTGAAGCCGGTAAAAGTGCAGCGCATTATACTTTTTGTGATGATAAAAGCAAAAATGAGCGTACATGCAAAAAAGAGACAAATTTTCTTGATAAGCTCAAAAGCTTTAGCAATGAAATTGATTTTTATGAAAAACGTTCGTATGTAGGGGAACTTTTTTATAAAAAAGTGGGCATTATAAGAAAAGAGAGTGCACTGCTCCAAGCACGAAAAGAGATACAACTCTTAAAAGAACAACTGCCCCTTATGGGTGTCAAAGACACCGGCAAAGTTTATAATACCAATCTTGTAGAGTTCATAGAATTTAGAAATATGCTTGATGTCTGTGAAGCGGTAGTGAGTGCTGCGTTAGAGCGAAAAGAGAGCTGCGGCGCTCATTTTGTACAAGAGGAGCAATAGATGAAAGTAAGCATAAAAAGAGCATCCGGCTTTGTGATGTATGAAGTAGATTTAAACGATGCTACGCTTTTAGAAGTGTTAAACAGTATAAAAACAGAGCAGGATAGTTCTTTGGCATACAGCAGCGGATGCAGAAGCAGTGTCTGCGGCAGCTGTTCGATGCGTGTAAATGAAAAAGAGGTGCTTGCCTGTGCCTATAAAGTGCAAGACGGGGATGTGATAGAACCGCTCAAAAATGTAACAGTCATACGTGATTTGGTTGTCAATATGGACAAAGCCCTTGAGACGAACAAACGTGCAAAAACATGGTTGCAATCTTATAACAAAGAGGCAAAACTCACGCATGAAGATGAAAAAACAAATGCTTTGCAGAGTGACTGTATCTTATGCGGTTCGTGTTATTCTGCCTGTCCGGTTTACAGTGTAAATGAAGCATTTTTAGGACCTTTCGCGTTGACAGGTGTCTGGAAATATGTCAGTGACAAACGCGAGGCAGAGCCCAAAGAGAAGATAGACACCGTGCAGACAAACGGTGTCTGGGATTGTACTTTGTGCAATGAATGTACTTTAGTCTGCCCTCAGGGAATATCTTCAAAAGCAGACATAGAAAAACTTCGCATGAAGTCTACAATGGCAGGGTACAGCGACCCGAGTTTTGCGCAAAATTTTGGTGGAGGACTTTCATTTTAACAAAAAATAATTTTCTTGATTGTTTTACGCAAATAAGATATAATGATAATAAAAATTCAGAAAAAATTAATGGAAGTAGATATGTTTAGCTGTATACAGGAAAAACAAAGAATTAAAAATGAAAATTTTACTGTTCTTATTGTTGAAGATTCAAGAGTCATTAACAATACATTAACAGCAAGATTAAAAGAACAGGGTTTTCGCTGTTTGCAGAGTTATGATTTGGCAAAGGCACGAGAGATTTTGCAAGAAAATGAAATTTCTCTTGTTATTCTTGATTTGCATCTTCCCGATGGAGAAGGTGAAGATTTAATTGATGAGATTAAAGAAGCCAACAAAGAGACTAAAATTGTTATATTTACTTCAGAAAATGATCTTTTGCGAAGAGACGAGTTGTTCAGACTCGGGATACTGGACTATCTGCTCAAAGGAAAAAATGCAAATTTAACAGTCAAAGAGATTTTGTCCATTATCGAAAGTATGCAAATAAATCCAAATTATACACTGCTGATAGTCGATGACTCCCGTGTTATCAGAAGAATGATGAAAAATATTTTATCTTCTTGCGGGTATACGATTCTTGAGGCACACAATGGTACAGAAGCGATTCAAAAAGTCGCACAGTCCAAGATTGATTTAATGCTGTTGGATATGCAGATGCCGGATATGAGCGGGTTAGAGGCTTTGAAGCAAATCAAAGAAGATGAAAAAAATTTCCATTTACCGGTGTTTATGATTTCGAGTACCCTAGATATAGAAGTGATGCGAGATGCGTATAAAGCGGGGGTGCTGGATTATTTCAAAAAACCGTTTTCTCCTGAAGAGCTCAAATTAAAAGTAGAGCAGGTTATTCGTCAAAAACAGATTGAAACTGAACTGCAATGCAGCATGAAAGTCAGTACACTTTGCAAAAGTTATTTAAATGAGTTTTATGCAACGGCAATCTTTTATACAGATACAAAATTGAAATATGCAAACGAAAAATTTAAAAATGAGTTTGGAGAGTCTTCTTCAAATATGGCACAGGCTTTTGGAAAGTTTGACGCAAAATTTATTGAAGATATCATTATAACGATGAAAAATTATCAGACATACAGCAAACAGGTGACAGATAAGCAAGGCCAGCATTATCTTGTGAAGGCATTTCCAATGCAAGAAAATGAATATTTAATCTCTTTTGAAAAAGTAAACTGTAGTTAATCATCCTGAAATTTGGCATAGATGGTTTTTATTTCATCTATGTTTTGGATAAAATATTCGACAATCTGTGGGTCAAAATGCTCTCCCTTTTCGGCGATTAACAGCTGTAAGGCTTTGTCAAAGTCCCATGCTTTTTTATACGGCCGGTTTGATGTCAGTGCATCAAATACATCAGCAACAGCTACAATTCGGGCATATAAAGGAATCTCTTTGCCACTGAGTCCTTTTGGATACCCTTTGCCGTTGTATTTTTCATGATGTGACTGGGCTATGACTGCTCCTGCCTTGAGAAAAATATTCTCTTTGCCTTGCAATATTTTCGCACCAATTATGGAGTGCTTTTTCATTTTTTCAAATTCATCTTCTGTCAGTTTTCCTGGTTTGAGTAAAATGGCGTCATCAATGCCGATTTTTCCTATGTCATGCAGAGGAGCGGCATAGTAAATAATATTTTGTTCTTCTTCAGAGAGTCCGGCTGCTTTTGCCAAAAGCTTAGAATAGTGAGAGACCCTGCTGATATGGCTTGCTGTTTCGGGATCTTTGTACTCTGCTGCTTTTGAGAGTACCTCAAGGGCTTCATATTCGCTCTTTTGCAATGCGGCTGTTGCTTTTTCTACCTTTGTTGTTAAAAGTTCATTGAAATGCTGCGTGATATTGAGAGAATTTTTCAGTTTCAAAATATTATTTAAACGCAGTTTAAAAACAAGCGGAGAGATAGGTTTTGTCAAGAAGTCTGTTACACCATTTTCAAGGGCACGGTGCATCATTTCGTTGTCATTATTGGCTGTGATCATAATGCTTACCAGGTCAGGATAGAGTGTTTTTGCCTGCTTGAGAAGTTCTATCCCGTCCATTTCAGGCATATTGAAGTCGGTAATGAGTGCATCAACAGTGTTTGATTGTATATAGCTTAATGCTTCGTGAGCATTTTCAAAAGTCTGGATATGCTCGTAGCCTTCTGCATTTACAATACTTTCGAGTAAAAGCAGATTGACTGTTTCGTCATCGACTATGACAATATGTAGTTTATGTTGCATCTTTTAAACCATCCTCCAGTAGATTGGTATAGGTGTTGAGTGTTTTAATTTTGTCATTATAGCTAATTGAAATATTATTTGCTATATCTTTTTCTATCTCTCCCATTATATCAGCTATTTCATCCAGGGCAAGTGTTGCTGAGGAACCTTTGAGTTTGTGGGCCAGGTGTAGTATGGTTTGTGTATCATTTGTTTCAAATGCAGTTTCAAGTTCTTCAAGTGCGCTGCGAAAGTTTGTTGTAAAAGCACTCAGAAGTTTTATGATGATGGTATCATCGAGTTCCAAGCGTTCTTTTATCTCTTTAAGCAGAGCATTAAAATTAAAGTCACCGGGTTTGTCATCTGTGTGAATACTCTGTGTGGGAGCATATTTTGTGATGACTCTTTGGAGTTCCTTGATTTGGATAGGTTTGGCTATATAGTCATCCATTCCTGCAGCGAGAAAGCGCTCTTTGTCTCCGTCAAGTGCATTGGCTGTGAGCGCTATGATGGGAATATGATGCTCTAGTTTTTGTCGTATTTTCTTTGTTGCATCGATACCGTTCATTTTTGGCATATTGACATCCATAAATATCATATCATACGAGGAAGCCGTTGCTTTTTGAACAGCTTCTTCCCCGTCATTTGCAAATTCATAACTGATGTTTGGATGTCTGTTCAGAAGAGATTCTATAAGCATGCGGTTAATGTCATAATCTTCGGCAACAAGAATTTTTAATGTCTGTGTTATAATCTGTTCGTTTTCTTTATGCATTGCAGCATGATTTTGCATTTTGGAGAGAAGAAAATTATATAAATTCGAACCAAAAGATTCATCAAAAGTCAAATCAATACAATCAAGATGCTCATTATTGCATGTATCGCTGATACAGATGATTTGTTCCCGCGGGAGAAGATCTCTTGCCTGCATACCAACAGTGGTATCCAGGGTTAATAAAATAGTGTTTTGAGAAAGTTTCTTTGTAAAATCATCCTCTTTGGGCAAACGTGTATAGTTCAGATGAAAAGAGTCTAATGTCTGGGCTATCTTTTGTATAACAAATTCATGATTGTCTTCTATGAGTATCAGTTCATAGTCTGCTAAAAGCTTCTTCAATGTAGGCATGCCTGTACACTTTTTAAATTCCAAATCAAAGAAAAATGTGGTGCCTTTGCCTTCTTGCGACTCTACTTCCAGTTTGCCTCCAAAGAGTTTTACCAAATCTGCACTTATGGTGAGACCGAGTCCTGTACCGCCGAATTTACGTGTGGTAGAGTCATCGGCTTGAGAAAAAGGTTTAAATATAGTTTGCAGTTTTTCTCTTGGTATGCCTATGCCTGTATCATGAATACTAAAACGGATAGTTTGAAAATCGTTATTTGTTTTTATAACCTCCGTCTGAAAGAGAACCTCTCCATTTTCAGGAGTGAATTTAATGGCATTTGAGAGAAGGTTTGTAATGATTTGGCGCAGTCTTGTCGGATCACTGATAATGCACTCAAACATTTTTGTATCAAACTTATGCAGATAGAGCAATGATTTTTTTTCTGCCAATGATTTAAGAAGCTCATAGGTTGTATTGAACTCAACATAAGGATTTATCTCTATATGTTCAAGTGTTATTTTATTGTTGGCAATTTTTGAAGAGTCAAGAATATCGTTAATAATGTTTAAAAGTGTCTGGGTTGAACTGTTGATGATATCTACATATTTTTTTTGTGTATCTGATAGCTGGGTGTTTTGCAAAAGTTCTCCAAAGCCCAAAATACCGTTCATCGGTGTTCGTATCTCATGGCTCATATTTGCCAAAAACATTGCCTGCGCCGCTTCTGCCCGTTGTGCTTTTTCTTTTGCCTGCTCGAGTTCGGTAATGTCATTGAAGGTATTGATGATATAGATGGTTTCATCATCATAAACAACCTGACGGGACCGTACATGATAAATCCGTTCCTGGTTATTTGCATCAAGCATCATTGCCAGATGAATTTTATAAGGCTCTTTTAAAACTGTGTCATACCAGACTTTCGGTCTTTTTTCTTTTTTCAGATAGCCCTCTTTTTCTATAAAAAGGTCACAGATACACTCATGCCAGCTTGTAAAATCTTCTAAAGTTTTATATCCGAAGCGTCTGTAAAATGCTTGATTGACTTTGTCTATTTTATTATTTTTTGTGACAATGACTATGTTTTCTTCATTGTCAAGGAGCATATTTGTAAATTTGAGCTGATTTTCATAGGCTTTTTTGCTCTCGACAACATCTGTTATATCTTGACGAATAGCCAAATACTCTGTGATAGTATGGTTTTGATCAAAAATTGGAAAGATATGTGTTTTTATATAGTAGAGAGAACCGTCTTTTTTACGGTTTGAAAGTGTTCCGTGCCAGACATTACCTTTTTTTATTGTTTTCCATAAATCCTTAAAGACATCTGCTTCAACCAGAGGACTGCGTACTATATTATGCGATTTTCCCAGCAGTTCCCTTTTTTTATAACCGCTTATTTTTTCAAACTGTTCATTAACATAGGTGATTTTTCCCTGTAAGTCAGTTTTTGAAATAATGACAACACTGTTAATGGCTTCTAAAAATTCGTCAAGTTTGAATTTTGTTGCATCAAACTCTTTTTGTTGGAGTTGAAGGTTTTTTGAGACATAGTCGATGAGGTGCAGGGTGGCACTCTCTGTCAATTTACCTGTTTGCACAGGTGCGTCTGTTTGTTTTGGTGCTTCTTTTTTTATATGTTGTGTATTTTTTTCATTAAGAAACAGCAGAGTATTTGTAATATTGAGCAGATTTGCCTGTTGCGTGTCTGTATAAAATTCGCCATAGGTAAAAAAGCCTGCTGTAGGGGCAAGTTGTGCTATGTGGGAGAATGCTTTTTCCAACTCAAAGGACAAAAACTGCTTGCGTGCGGCGCAGGAGTAGATAAAGGCAGCCTGAATTTCTTTGTTTTCTTCTTTGAGTATTTCTTCAGGGTGATGTGCATTCACCTGTGTGGCACTTCCCAAACCGAAACTGACTTTGTCTCCTTCTTCAAAAAGTCCTGCATAGAGGATACTTTCATCTTCGAGAATACTCACCATTGCACGCGCAACCAAAACACCGTTCTTTTGCTTTAACAGAGGAAATTCGACTGCCGAGGCGGGAAGATTTGTCACAACGTCTTCGCCTAAAACTTCTGTATAGAGTGTTTTTACGGGTTTGTTGTCTATTTCATAAACTCTGTTGCCCTCTGCTTTTGTCACTGTAAAAGTCGGACCGACGGCTCTCCAGCCAAGGTTGTAATCACTTGTGACTTCAAGGTCTTCTCCTCTGAGCGCAACTCCAACAGCACCTTTTTTGTAAATTTTGTTTTGATAAATGACAAAAGTATCATCAAAGCTAAAAAGGTCTGCAGACATACCACCGGCTACAAGAACGCCTGTTTTATTGCAGGAGTTAAAGCCGTTAAGGTACTCTTCTCCAATGTGTGATAATCCATCTACAAACGAGATGACACATTTTGTATCGTCTTTTAAAAGTTCATTGGCAACTTTGACACCAAGCCGATAGGAATTTTCATCATCCATGTATAATGTTTGGAGGGTTGTATTTTCAAAAACAGAGATACTTAAAACAACACTTCTCTCCAGCATTTTGTCTTCAAGAATCTCTCCCGCACTTGAACAGCCGATGAGTTTTGCATGAGGCAGGATTGCACAGACATCATTTGCAATGCGTTCTATCTCTTCTTTATTTTGTAAAGAGGTGAATATTTGGATTAAAATTTTGTCATCAAAAAGAGGCACATCGTTTACATGTAAATACTCGATGAACTCTTTTTTTGATGTGTAGTTATAGTTTAGTTGTTTCATAAAGGATACTGTATAATCTTTTTTTATTTATTCTAGCAAATTTAAACTTTATCTGACATTTATCCTTTTCATAGGCGGTTTGTAGTGTGGGTCTTTTCCCTCTACCGTCCATAACTCTTTTGCTAAAGCACTTACACTCTTTTTAAAGTCGTTTTCTATAAGTATTACATCTGAAAAACTTTCAAAAAGCAATTTTTCTTCTTCTTTACATGTAAGTATATTGTTTTGTTTTGGAAGTGTGAGTGCTGTTTTGTTTTTGAGATTGTACAGATGCCAAAGACTTAAGAAATCTTCGGAATATTTATTCAAAACATGATGTGCATAAAGCTGAAAATTTTTATGTCCACTTTTTTCAAAAAGATTTACAATCAGTGTTATTGTCTCTTTTAAGTGCACAAAAGGCACCATGGAAAAGAGCTGTCTTGCCACACTTTTTCCGCTGTCGTGTTCGGCACCTATAAAAACTCTTGCCCCTCCGTCGGTATCTCCGAAGTTGTTGGTTTTCAAGCCTATGAGCCCGATGTCGGTATGGCGATGGCGTCCACACCCTTTGGCACAGCCTGAAAACCCGACTTTTATTTTATGTTCGTAGATTTTTTCCAGGGGCAGGTATTTGGCACTTTCATCCTTAATGCTCCAAACTGCGTAGGGACAAAGATTGCCGGCACAGGATACTACTGTAGAGCTGAGCGCGGGCGAATCAAAAGGCGCTGTTTTTTCGTTTATGCCGACAATATAGATGTTTTGGTCAATCCCCAAACGAATATGGGCATCGTGTTTGTTCGCATAGTCGCTGATTTGGCGCATCTCTTTTGGCGAGAGACGGGCGAAGTCTGTTTGATAACAAAAGGCATATTTGTTGTTGTTTAAAAGTTCAAATTCATTAAATTCGCCATGAAAAAGCTGCAGTTTGCCGGCAGCATTGAATTTTTTTCCATAGACATCTTCGATAAGTGCTTTGAGTCTGTCCAGCCCCAACTCTTCTATCATGTAAAAGAGTCTGGTTTTAGAACGTGAAAAGCGTGAGCCGTGCGTATAAAATGTCTCTACAAAAGCCGTAAAAAAATCAAAAACTTCCTCATAAAGCAAAAATACATCTGCATCCTGTGCTATTTCCGTATTTTTGCCGCCCATATAGACATTAAAACCGTAAGTGTTTTCTTTTTTGGCAAGTGCAAAGTAGAGGTCATTTGCAAAAAAGGAGTTGACATTTGCCTCGTTACCCGAGATACCGATACTGACACGGCGGGGCAGCATGCCGACATATTTCGGGTTTTTGATGATGTAGTCCTGCATCTGTTGTATCAGAGGATAGACTTCAATTTTTGCGTGTTTGTTGGCGCCGTCATAGACATCAGTGACTATATTTCTGATGTTGTCGCCAAAACTTTGCCAGGTAATGAGTCCGTTTTCATTCAAGAGTCTAAAAAGTTCATGGACATCGTCGGCTTCGACATCATGGAGTTGAAAGCCTGCACGTGCCGTGACTACAAGGGTTAAATCATATTTGTTGACAATATCTGCCAAAAAATTAAACTGTTGTGTGCTGATTCTGCCTCCGGCTACGCGAATACGAATGGTGAATTCATCTTCCAAAAAATCGGTATTGAAAATGCCAAAATCTTGAAGATAGTACCTGTCACCTTCACCCAGACTCTCAAAATCAATGGTATCGAACTCTTTGACAAAATAGTCATAGGGTTTGAGTCTGGCTTTGTAGCGTTCACGTTTGTTGAGTTTTTTTTCTAACTCTTCTTGCATATAAGTACCTAGATGTAAAATAACTAGAGTGATAATAGCTATTTTTTCTTTACATGGAGATGATATAAGTCAATTTTAGTTAGATTTATACTGTTTGGAATCGGTACTTTAGTGCCGACCTTGTGCTTTCAAGCCGTAAAGCCCGCACTGAAGTACGAGTTCCTAAGAGGAGGTTTATATTTCTTCGGAATCGGTACTTCAGTGCCGACCTTGCATTTTTAAAACTAAATTTTTTTCTGTAGTACCGACTGTTATTGATAACAAACAAACTATGTTATAATTAAAACAAAAAAAGGATAACACCTATGGCAAAAGAACACTCATTTGATATAACGGCAAAAATAGATATGCAGAATTTGAAAAATGCTATTAACCTGGTAGACAGAGAAGTCTCCAATCGTTATGATTTCAAGGGAACACCGTATGAAGTGAATCTGAAAGAGAAAGACAAAGTACTGGTACTTGTTGCTTCGAGTGATAACAAACTGGATGCACTCAAAGACATTGTTATAGCAAAACTGCTAAAACAGGGGCTTTCCTCAAAAGTGCTGGATGAACTTCGTGTGGAAGATGCCAGTGGAGGCACACGCAAGGCGACTTTTAAAATTGTGGATTATATAGAATCCAAAGAGGCGAAAAAAATTACTGCAGAAATTAAAAAGATGAAACTCAAAGTCAACGCCCAGATAGAAGGGGATTCTATCCGTGTAAAAGGTGCAAAGCTTGATGATCTGCAAAAGGTGATGAAAATGGTGCGTGAAGGCGAGTGGGAAGCTCCTTTGGTTTTTGAAAACATGCGTTAGCAGGGGAAAAAAGATGAAAAAGATGAGCATAAATGATGCGGCTGAGTATTTTGGTGTTTCAAAAGAGGCTATACACAACCGGGTCCGACGGGGTTCTTTGCAAAGTGTTGTAGAGAACGGTGTCAAAATGGTGCTGCTGGATGAGACACAGGCAAAAACAGGGCGAAAAACTGTGCAGCCAAGACGCACCACACTCAGCAATGACAGATATTACAAACTTCTTGAAGAACAAAACCAAAAACTGCAGTCGCGTGTGGATACTCTGGAGAATGAAACGCGGAGCCTTAGAGACCAAAAAGAGCAGATGCTTATAGCCGAGCGTGAAAAAATAGAAAGAATCTATAAAGAAAAAGATGAACAGCTCAAAAATATTCTCAGCAGTATTTCGTCACAGTTTATGCTCAATGCTCCGCAAGAAGCAGTAGCCGAGGAGGAGATGCTTGAGGCAGTAATAGAATCCGAGGTTGCCCAAGAGAGCAAGGTTGTCTCTTTAAACAGGCATCTTAAAAAACGTGGTTTTTCAGCAAAAAAAATTAAAAAAATCAAAGCAAGATTTAAAAAGAGTGCAAAAAAAGATGAAAGAATTATTATTGTAGGGAAAAAATATTACATAGATACAAAAAAATATGACTATAGTGATATAATTGGCTAATCTTTTTTAAGGGTGGTATATGCATATAATTATTGCGGGTGCCGGAAAGGTTGGTTTTAACCTTGCCAAAACACTGAGTGTGGGACACAACGTTACTGTCATTGATAAAAATTCACAGGCTTTGGACAGGATACAGGAGAGTCTGGATATTTTACCGCTTCAGGGGGATGTCGAGGACATACATACATATAAGCGTTTTATCGGTCAGGAAATCGACCTGTTTATAGCAGTGACAAATATTGACAATGTAAATCTTATTGCTGCAATGACAGTAGATGCGGCTTTACATGTAAAGAGAAAATTTGTACGGGTGCAAAAATATTTTTTTCAAGAGCAGGTTATCCAAAAGAGACTTGCTGTTGAAAAAGTTATTTTCCCTTTAAAGCTTACCTCGGGGGCCGTTTCTTCACTTCTTTTGTACCCAAAAGCAAATAATGTAAAATTTTTTAAATACACACCCTGCAAACTTATTTCTGTTATGGTTTCAAGCAAAACACTTCCGCAAAGCATCAGTTCTGAGCATTTTAAAATAGTCGGCATTGAACGCAAGAAGGATTTTTGCATTCCTGATGCAGATGTGGAAATTCTTCCCAATGATCTTGTCTATTTTTTTGGTGATGAAAATGAAATCAAGCAGGTGTGCCAGAAATTGGATGTGGACAACACTCTGGATATTCAAAGATGTGTTGTATTTGGCGGTGGTGAACTGGGGATTGCCATTTCGCAGGAACTTCTAAAAGCAGACAAAGAGGTCAAACTGGTAGAAAAAGATTTAAAACTTTGTGAAACAGCGGACGAGGAGCTCAAAGGCAGGGTCTCCATCATTAACTATAAATACGGTTCGCATGATATTTTTGAAGATGAAGGACTGGAGAGTGCCGATATTTTTATAGCAGCGACCAACAATGATGAGTATAACATCATAAAATGTCTCGAAGCAAAAGAGAGCGGCATAAAAAAAGTGGTTGCGATTAACAATGAAATGGAATATTACAACCTGATGCACTCTTTGGGGATAGTCGTTGTCAGAGGTCCAAAAATGAGTGCCTACAATGCAATCATGGAAGAGATCAGTTCTACAGGTGTTGTTATTCAAAAAAGTTACTGCGGGGCAAAGGCAGTGGTTTTTATGCGTAAAGTTTTTCCCGCCTCCAGGCTTATTGACAAAGTGATAAAACCTTTACATGTAAAAGAATCCAGCCTCTTTTATATAAGAGAAAATGTGATACGGAGTCTCAGTGAAAAAGTGAGACTGCAGGAAAATGATTTGATTGTAGCCTTTTGTGCAGTAAAAACAAGTGCAAAAGTAAAAGAATGGATTTATGAACTATAAAAATGTGCTGAAGATTCTCTCTCTTATAGGCATTACTGTTTCTGCACTTTTTTTGTTTGATGTCTTGATAGGCGTTATATACAAAGAAGCGTATGGAAAATTTTTGCTTTATGACGGGGTGTTTTTTTTGATCAATCTTGGCGTATGGCTGTGGCTGAGAAAGCATGAACTGGATTTGAAAATAAAAGAGAGTATCCTGGTGGTTAATCTGCTCTGGGTGTTGCTTGGCGTTGCCGGAGCCATACCGCTGTTTCTTTATACAAATGTGTCTCTTGCCTCTTCGTTTTTTGAAGCCGTCAGCGGATTTACAACAACGGGAGCAACAGTTTACAGCGATATAGAAGCTCTGCCCCATTTGATACTATTTCACAGAAGTCTGATGCACTGGCTTGGAGGGCTTGGCGTTATTGTCTTGGGCGTTGGGCTTTTGTCAGTCATCAATCCTACGGGAAGCCTCTCTCTTTTTAAAGCCGAATCAACAGGAATTTCTCTTGAAAAACTGACACCAAAAATAAAAGATACAGCCTTGCGTCTGTGGATAGTATATGCCTTGCTGACACTGGTCGACATGCTGCTTTTGAAGTTTTTCGGTATGAGTTGGTTTGATGCGCTCAACCATGCCTTTTCGACAATTTCCACGGGAGGATTCTCTACAAAAAATGATTCTCTGGGCTCTTTTGGCAATGACGGCATTATTTGGACAACGACAATTTTTATGATGCTGGCAGGGATAAATTTTTTAGCCCATTTAAAGCTTTATTTCAGGGATGTCAGCGGGTACAAAACAGAAGAGGTCAGATGGTATTTTACAGTTTTTTTACTGCTGAGTCTTGCTTTGAGTCTTGTACATGTAGATATCAGCGGAGATTCTTTTTATGATGCCCTCAAACACTCATCTTTTACGATTGCTTCTGTCATGACAACAACAGGATTTGCAACTATAGATTACGGCTCCTGGTCGCATTTGGCTATAGCAATTATATTTTTGGGGCTTTTGATGGGGGGCAATGCCGGTTCAACGGCAGGCGGCATTAAAATCATCCGCCATGTAATTATTTTTAAAACACTCTCTGCGGAGCTTAAAAGAATACTGCATCCAAATATGATTATTTCTGTTTTTATCGACGGGCTCAAGCAAAAAGAGCGGATTTTGTCTTCAACGTTTGGTTTTTTTACGCTTTTTATGATTACTGTAGCCATAGTAACCGTCTATATTTATGCCCGGGGGTATGATGCGATGACTGCAGTTTCGGGTGCATTTGCCATAGTAGGCAATATCGGTCCCGGATTCTCTATGGTAGGCCCTGCAGACAACTTTTCTTTTTTCTCTGATTTTGACAAAATCTTTCTCTCCGTGGCTATGATTATAGGCAGATTGGAGTGTTATACTGTTTTTGTCCTGCTCAGCAGTTCTTTTTGGAAAAAGTTCTAATACAATCTTAATAAAAAGTGTTATAATCTTTTTAAAGACTTTAAAGTAGAAAATGAGATGATACAAAATCATATAACAGAACAGACAGCTATTTTTTTCAGTGTTACAAAATGGGTTTTTCTCTCATCAATCATCGGCATAATGATTGGTGCAACAGTTACAGGCTTTTTAAAAATTTTAGCCTATAGTGAAACAAGCCGTTCTTTTTTACCGTTTGAATACTACTATACGCTTCCTTTTGCCCTTGTTCTGACTGTATGGCTGGTGAAAACCTTTGCCCCGAGTGCAGAAGGGCACGGAACGGAAAAAGTTATTTCCGCAATTCATAAAGATAACGGGAAAATAGATGTTTCGGTCATTCCCGTAAAAACACTTGCGACCGTTTTAAGTATTTTTGCAGGTGCTTCTGTCGGAAAAGAGGGCCCTGGCGCGCAGATTGGGGCAGGTGTTGCCTCTTTTATTTCTACGCTTTTGAAGTTTCACAAACAAGACAGAAAAAAGCTTGTTGTATGCGGGATCAGTGCCGGTTTTGCCACAGTTTTCGGTACCCCGATAGCCGGAGCAATCTTCGGTGTTGAGGTGTTAATTATCGGTGTGATTATGTATGATGTGCTTCTGCCGTCTTTTATTGCAGGTTTTGCCGCTTTTACAACAGCCCAGTTTCTGGGGATAGAATATACCTATTATGACCTGCATTTTTTTCAGGATATCTCTTTGGATATCTGGCTGATAGCCAAAGTGGTCATTGCCGGACTCTTTTTCGGTTTTGTCTCTGATATAGTGATAACAACAATCTCCTACAGCCATACATATGTAAAAAGCATCAAAATAAATACATACATCAAAGCTTTTGTGGGCGGTATTTTGATAGTCGCACTGACCTTGGTCTTCGGTGAGCAGTATATAGGTTTGGGAATGAGTACAATTGCAGATGCTCTCAATCCCCATACCGCTGCATCTCAGGACATTCACTGGTATACATTTCTTTTAAAAACAGTATTTACTTCTCTTTCTCTTGCCGCAGGAGGAAGCGGGGGTGTCATTACGCCGATCTTTTACATCGGGGCAACAAGCGGGCATTTTTTTGGCTCCATCATCTCTCCCGAACATATTACGCTTTTTGCAGCCCTCGGCTTTGTAAGTGTTGTTTCGGCCACCACAAATACACCTATTGCCTCAACGATTATGGCAGTAGAACTCTTCGGGATAGATATCGCACACTATGCAGCACTTGCAGCAGTTATAAGCTTCTTGATTTCAGGGCACAGAAGTATCTTCTCTTCACAGATTCTGGCCATGAGAAAATCCGAAATGCTGAGTGTAAAAATAGGTGAAGAGGTAGAAAATATAAGTATTTCGCTGGAAAAACACGAGATAGATAAAATAGAAAAATTTCGAAGAAGACTTCATAAAAAAAACAAAAAGAAGTAAGCATTTCTTTGGAACGCGGACTTCAGTCCGGGCTGAGAGCGGCAAAACTATTGCAACAGCCGGCACTGCAGAAAAAAACTTAGTTTTTTTCACAAGTCATGCTTCAACATAGAAAGTACCGGTTCCGAGAAAGCATTATAAATCAGTGAGTTTCAGACGCAGGCCTTTGATGTGAGAAACAGGGTAGGCGAAGGTAAGCCCTCTGCCGTTTCCTGTGATGTCGAGTTTTGTTATTATTTCTCTTATAATTTTGTCAACATTTTTTGTCTGGGTGATAAACATCAGGTTTGCATCAGTCGCGCCCGCATGGAGTCTGTCATAAAAATTTTCCATATGTTCAAGCCCCATACCGTGTGCACTCATGATAGTTACCCCTCTTGCACCCGCATCTCTTGCTGCAATAATTGCCTCTTCCTGTTTGTCTTTTGGAACGATTACATGTACTGCAGAAAAGCTCATATGCGGAGAGTGGTGTAGTGCGTCTGCACCGTCCACTCTTATAGTTGAGAGTTCCATATTCTGTACATCTTCGAGTGCATGTCGCAACTCTTCCATATGGATTTCTTCTTTTTCCCGCTCTCCTTTAACGCCCATTTTTTCTGTAATAATACCATAGAGCATAACGGTAAGCATTGGAAACAAAGAAGCAAAGGCAATGAGCCCGAAACCGTCTATCAACGGGTCTCTGCCGTCTATGTTTGTTGCCAGTCCAAGTCCAAGAGCAGCAACAAGAGGAACTGTAACGGTTGAGGTTGTGACTCCGCCGCTGTCATAGGCTATGGGAATAATGTATTTTGGTGCCAAGAAGGTGAGAATGATGACAAAAATATATCCGCTTATGATGTAGTAGACTATTTCACCGCCGGTAACGATTCTGTAGGCTCCGAGTGCAATTCCTATAGCAACGCCCAGCGCTACAAAAAGACGAAGAACAAAGTCATTGATTTTACCGTCACTGACCTCTTTTGCTTTTCTAGCGATTGCTGTAAGCGCCGGTTCTGCCATGGTGGTTGAAAAACCGATAAAAAAACCAAAAGAGTAGATGATAAGGTTGTTGTCATAACGGGTAAGCTCAAATGCCATAGTCTCACCGACAGAAAAAAGTCCCATCTCCAAACCGACTATAAAGGCATCAAGCCCCAGAATAACCAGCCCGAAACCTATCATCACGTTCTTGAGATTTTCTATGGGTTTTTTTAGAATGATGTACTGAAAAAAGAGAATAATCGCCAAAATAGGCAGGACATCTGTGATGACACCCAGCAGTCCTTTTAAGATTGTCATGGCGCTAAAGTCCAGGTTGACTGTCTCAATCTCTTTGATAACAGCAGGAACAACAGTTGCAGAAGCATCTATGAACTGGTACACAACGATACCGTAAAACTGTACAAATATCATAGGTGTGAGCGAAGCAAAGGCGATGAGACCAAAGCCGTCAAGTACAGGATTGCGCCCTTTGATGGTAGAAGCCAGTCCTATACCAAGGGCGGCAACAAGCGGAACGGTGACAGTGGATGTGGTAACTCCGCCCAAATCATAGGCAAGGCCCACTATCTCCTGGGGAGCAAAAGCCGTTGCGCTGACAACCAGGATATACCCTGCAATGATATAGTAGTGGATAGGATGCCCTTTAATGATGCGCCATACCCCTAAAACAATGGCAAAACCGACAGAAAAGGCAACAACAGTTCTTAGCACTGTAGCGTCAATCCGTCCTGCACTGATACTTGCAGCCTTGTCTGCGATGACGATAAGCGCAGGTTCGGCAATGGTGGTTCCAAAACCTATCATGAAGCCGAAAATCAAAATCCAAAAGGTTGAGCCTTTGTGGGCAAATTCACTCGCAAGCCCTTCTCCTACAGGAAAAATCCCGACTTCAAGACCAAGTAAAAATACTGCAAGCCCCACACCGACGATGCCTAAGCCTATGGACGTGCTCAGCCAGTTTGGCGGGACACTCTGGATGATGGCAAGCTGGAAGAACATAATCACAAGTATGATTGGCAAAAGGTCACGGAATGACTCTTTTAGAAGTTGCAAAAAAGTTGAAATGCTCAGCACGTTATATCTCCTCTCGTTAATTTTCCAGAACCTGTACTTTAGTGCGGGCTTTATGTTTTGAAGACTAAAAGACGAAGCTAAAGCATCGCTTCCGGAAATTATTTTATGCAATAATATCGAAAAATATTATAAAACTGCTATAATTTTAAAATGAAAACATTATTTATAGGCGGCATTAAGAGTGGAAAATCCCGTAGTGCCGAAAATTACATTAAACAACTCTCAGACAAAAAACCTGTCTATCTGGCAACGACTGAATTCATAGATGATGAAATGCAAGAACGTATAGCACAGCACCAACAGCAACGCAAGAGTGATTTCATCACAGTCGAAGAGGCGATAAATCTCAGAGAAAAAATATCTTTGCAGGAGGGTGCGGTACTTGTTGAATGTGTAAGTATGTGGATCAATAATATGCTCTATCGTGAAAAAAGTTATACGGAAATGGAAGCGGAATTGGCGAATGTTATAGCATTAAAACAAGACATTGTGTTTGTTATGAATGATGTGAGTTGTGGCATTATCCCTGAGAATAAACTTGCCCGTCAGTTTGTGGATATCAGCGGAAAGCTCTCCCAAATGCTTGCACAAAAATGTGATGAGGTCTATCATGTTGTGGCCGGAATCAGTACACAGATAAAATGAGCAAACTCTTCAAAGGCTTTACTCTGGCTGTTTCAATGCTCAGCATTCTTCCTTTTTTTAAAGTGCATGATTTTTATAAAGGCATAAACGGCTATGCGGTGATGTTTTATCCGTTTGTCGGTTTTTTGCTCGGTTTGCTTTTGTATGGTACTTTTTTGTTGCTTACTCTTTTTTTTCCGCCTTTACATGGTAGCCTCATTGTCTTTTCCTTGTGGGTTTTAGTGACAGGTGCCTTGCATCTTGATGGTTTCGCAGACACTGTAGACGGCTTGTTTGTTCCCAAAGAAAAAGCTTTACATGTAATGAAAGACCCCTATAACGGCGGGATGGGTATGATTTTTACGGTAGTGTTTTTATTGCTCAAGGCATCTTCTGTAGCGGCTTTGGATGCGATGTATCTTTTACCTGTCGTGCTTATGCTTTCACGTTTTACGGCAGTTGCTGCAATCTGTCTCTATCCATATCTCTCTGCAAACGGAATGGGTGCCTTGGCAAAAAAAGAGTTTTCGCAAAAACAGTTTTTGATAAGTGTGGTATATGTTACAGCAATCAGCATACTCTTTCACAGTTTTGTTTTGCTGTTTGTTGCTTTATTGGTGCTGTTTGTATGCAAACATTTTTTTATGAAGCGATACGGCGGGTTTACGGGTGATATTTACGGTTTTTGCATAGAAGTGACAGAACTTGTACTGTTAAATGTTCTTATAGTCGGTTTGGTATGAAAATAACACTTATCCGCCATAGTGAAGTGCAAAAGGCATATATCGGCAAATATAACGGACATAATGACATAGGCCTTTCAAAAAAAGGGCATGAGGATGCCAAAAAGCTGGCAAAAGCTTTTACATGTAAAGCATTTGATTTGGTCTACTGTTCAGATCTCAGACGGGCAAAAGAGACAATACAACCCTTCTCCCAGGCAAAAAAAGCAGTATATACATCAAAATTGCGGGAAAAATCATGGGGAAGACATGAAGGACTCGGATATGAAGAGATTAGGGCGCAAGGCATAGAATATGAAAACTTTGCACAGTGGATAAAAGCCCTTGACGGCGAGCCTTATGGAGTTTATATACAAAGAATAAAAGAATTTTTCTTTGAAACAGTGTTGCAACAAAAAGCTGAAAATATTTTGGTTGTAACACATGCAGGCGTTATTAGAACTTTTATGGCAGTTGTGCAAAATCTGTCACTCGAAGATGCTTTTGGCATTGCGCTTCCTTATGCGTCATATACTGTTTATGATACAAAATTACAAACTTTTAGCACTATTAAAACTTAGCTCTGCTATAATACCGCTCTTACAACAAAGGACAGCTGGCCGAGTGGTCGAAGGCGCTCGCCTGGAACGCGGGTGTAGAGCAATCTACCTAGGGTTCGAATCCCTAGCTGTCCACCATCTGTTTATAGTAAAATCATTAAGCTTCTATAAAATAACCAATCCCCTGATTATTTTTGATAATGTCAGTTTTTAGTTTGTTTCTGAGCCGCCATACCAAGGTTCGCAAATTGTTTTCGGTTATCAGCTCTTCTTTGTTCCATATATAGTTTGTGGCCTGTTCAAAGGTGACTACCTGCCCCATGTTCAGGAGAAGAAGTTTCAAAAAAAGGCTCTCTTTTTTAGTCAGTTTGAGCTTTTGGTTTTGATAAAAAGTTTCTTTTGTTTTGAGATTGAAATGGTAGCCTGTTGCAAATTCAATAATATTTTTATCTGCTTTTTTTGTTTTTTTATCTATTTTTTTTATTTCATAGCCACGGGAAGCTATATAGTTTTCTATATCTACTATATCTGTATCATTTGCTTCGAATACCAGTACAACATTTTTACTCACAAGCTCCTCCGTTAATATTAAAAATAGCAATAGTATAACAATGAAGTGTAAAAGCTGTGTAAAATATTTCTTTTAATCAACTGATAATTATGATAAAATTTCATTATGATAACTCAGTTTTTCAAAAAATATCTCAGTATTATCTTTATTATTGCAACTTTTATGGGTGTTTTTCATCATCATAATGATTTGAAACAGCATAACGACTGTAAAATCTGTACAGTGCAGTCAAGCCTGTCACATGCCGATACCCCTGTTGCCATAAATTATCTGACAGCACTGGAAATACTGAAAGAATCTGTTGTTGCGCCTCTAGTCTCGTTACATGTAAAGCAGGTTCACAATACTCTTTACGCACGGGCCCCTCCAAAAATCTCCTAATTCAATACCGTTTAATCCAAGCAGCTTTTTCGGAACCCGTACTTCAGTGCGGGCGAGAATGGCAGGAACGTTTCAACAGTCGGCACTGCAGAAAAAAATTTGGTTTTTTTCACAAGTCACACTTTAGCGTGAGAAAGTACCGATTCCAAATAGTGCAGCTTGGATTTCAAAAAAAAACATAAAAATTACTACTAAAATATTGGAGAATAAACAATGAAAAAAAGACTCTGTCTCTCTGTGCTTGTATGCTCCTCTTTATTTGCGGATGCAGATATGGATGCACTCAAACAGCAGTTGGAACAACAAAAAATCAGTATGCAAAAACTAGAAGCGAAATTTGAGGCTTTGAATACAAAACAATCGCAGATGCAGGTGACACAAAGTGTCAATACCTCTGCCTCTTTTTCTCAAAATGCCTATTTGCCGGATATCGCTTTGATTTTAAATATGTCGGCAGTAAGTCGGAATGTGAAAAACAGTGATTATGAAAATTTTCAGATACCGGGTCTTATAAATGATGATGGTATATCACCGGCGCCTTTGCCCTTTAACAAAAACAGAGGATTTAATCTTAATTATGCAGAAATAGCCATGCACTCTGTAGTTGATCCCTATTTTCAGGCCTATGCATATTTTCATCTGCAGCCAAACGAGTTTGAAATAGGTGAGGCATATATTCTGACTACATCTCTGCCTTATGGGCTAAGAGTCAAAGCCGGAAAATTCAAAAGTGATTTTGGACGCATAAATGCAAAACACCAGCACTCCTGGCATTTTGATGCACAGCCTGTTATTTATGAAACGCTTTTTGGTCCCGATGGCATCAGTGATCCTGGTGTGCAATTCCAATGGGTTGCCCCGACAGATACATATATTATGGCGGGTGCAGAAGCGATGCAGGGAACAAATGACAAAAGTTTTGGCGATACCGAGTCAAATAATCTCTATGTCGGCTATATAAAATCAAGTGTCGATGTTGGCGATGATTTGTCAGTTTTTGGCGGTGTAAGTATTGCCCACGGGAAAAATACAACAGCAAATACTACCAATGTCTATGGCATTGATTTGACACTGCGTGAGCAGTTAGGAAGCTACAGCGCAGTTGTCTGGCAGAGCGAATATCTTTACAGAAACAAAGATGTCGGCACAGGAACAGATAAACAGGCAGGACTTTACAGTGAACTGATTTATCAGTATAACAACAACTACTCAGCAGGTTTGCGTTATGGGGCAATTACAAAAAATGAGACAGACCTGTCTTCTTATGCGGGCATTGACACGGGTAATTTGGACAGGTACACAGCCGAACTGGAGTATAAACCATTTCCGATGTCACGTCTGCGTCTCTCTTATACTTACGACAGAACAAAAATCATAGCAGGTGAGAGAAAAAACATCAGTGAAGTAATGCTCTCACTCAACATTGCAGCAGGTGCACATGGCGCGCACTCGTATTAGGAGAAAAATATGATAAACATTAAAACTATACTACTAACAGTTTTACTCACAAACTTTTTGTTTGCTACAGTCAAAATAGATGCAACATATACAACAGCCGGTGCCATTGCGCAAAAAATAGGAGGAGATTTAGTACATGTAACGGTTCTTGGAAGTTCGAAGTATGATCCGCATTTTATTGTGCCCAAGCCTTCGCTTATCGCAAAACTCCGTCGTGCAGATTTGCTCATCATTAACGGAGCAGGTTTGGAGCTTGGCTGGCTGCCTCCGCTTTTGCGTGCTGCAAACAATGCCAAGATTCAAAACGGAGCCAAAGGCTTTTTGGATCTGTCTCACTATGTGCATTTGATAAATGTACCGACAACCGTTTCACGTGCTTTTGGTGATGTGCATGCACAGGGTAATCCTCACTATACAACAGATCCTTATGCTGTCCTGCCGATGGCAAAAGCCATAGCCCAAAAACTTTCGCAAATTGACCCGCAGCATGCAGGGGAGTATGAAAAAAATTTGAAAAAGTTCACAAATGATTGGCAAAACTATTTACAAAAGTTTGATGCAAAAATGCATACATGTAAAGATAAAAAAGTGGTACAGTATCATCCGCTTTTTAACTACTTTTTACAGCGATACAACTATAAAATATATGGAACGATTGAACCGCTTCCGGGGATTGCTCCGAGCTCAAAACACACTTTGGAATTGATCAATATAATGAGAGACAAGGGTGTGCAAAAGATTTTGCAGGATGTTTACCATGAGAAAAAAACAGCAAAATTCATCGCAGGCAAGACAGGAGCAAAAGTTGTGATTATTCCTCATGACTTAGGGGCTGACGGCAGTAAAACACTGCAAGAGTTTTATAACAGAATCGCTAAGAGAATATGTCAGTAGTCGAGTTACTGTGGCCGGCTTTTGTGCTGGCTGTTGCCTTAGTGTTTATCCACTCTGTATTTGGTTTGGAGATTATTAAAAGAGGTGTTGTTTTTACCGACCTGGCGATAGGGCAGATTGCCGCTGTCGGCATGGCGCTGAGTGTTGCATTTATGGATTCGCAGTATCAAAGTGCCATGACCCTGCTTTTTGCACTTTTGGCTGCCGTAATTATTACCTGGGCTACAAAAAAAGTACAAAAGATTGAAGCGTTTATAGGATTGTTATATGCTTTGGGCATATCTTCTATAATGCTCATACTTGCGCAAAGTGCAGAGGGGACCGAACTTTTTTCCAAACTCAGTGCGGCAGATATTCTTTTTACTTCAAGTGAAGACCTGTATAAAAGTCTGCTGTTATACAGCGGCATTGCCTTTGTTATGTTTGTGCTTTATCCAAGAATGAGCGGTGCAAAAAAAGAGTTTTTATTTTTTGCAATGCTTGCGTTAACCGTGACATCTTCTGTGCAGTCTGCCGGTGTGCTGGTTGTGTTTGCTCTGCTTATCGCTCCTTCATTTGCAGGGTTGAGCCAAAGAAAAACAAAGCCCTTTGTGTTTGCCTGTCTGTTTGGTTCTGTGAGTATTGTGTTAGCACTTTTTGGTTCATACTATTTAGATTTGCCGACGGGATATGCTATTATATTTGTAACAGTTTTGTTTTCACTTGTTTTTGTTGTTATTTCCAGTATAATGAGTTCTAAAAAGAGAGTAAATGAAAAGTAAGATATTGGTCGGTTTGCAGTTTTTTATTATATTTTTGATGATTTTGCCTTTGGGCTCAAAAACCCAGCATTTATATAGCGGTTTAGTGATTCTTTGTCTTGGAATAGGCATCGGACTTTTGGCGATAAGAGAACATAAAAGAGGAAACTTTAATATTCGCCCCGATATAAAAGAAAATTGTGAACTGGTCACAGGCGGTATATATGCATACGTGAGGCATCCTATGTATCTTTCGGTCTTGGTGAGTATGTTTGGTGTCGCCGTGATCTATTTTACCTATTACGAGTTTGTGCTTTTCCTTTTTTTGCTGCTGACGCTTTTGGCAAAACTGTTTTATGAAGAGAGTTTGTGGCAATGCCATAATCCGGCATATATTGCATATATGAAAAAGACAAAACGCTTAATACCTTTTGTCTTTTAAAAAAGGCTGCTGCAATGGATATAACACTTCTTATAAAATCTCTGGCTGCCTTGAGCGGAGCGCTTGGCATCTTGGTCCTTTTATATTTTTATTTTTTACATGCAAAAAAACAGCAAAAGAGAAAAATCTCTAAAAAACCATTGCGTATACGTGAAGTGAAGCCTGATTTAAATATGCTGATAGAAGTTATAAAAGATAAAAAATCAACAACAGAGGAGCTAAAAGAAGCAGTTGAACTGATACTGAAGTATTACGGAAAAATTCCTCAGAAACTGGGTATGCGTGCTCATCCGAAATTTGAAATATATTCGGAACTGATTTTAAGAATCTGTCATCATCCCAATGTGAACAAAGACATCATCATAAAACTTGACAAAGAGCTGCACAGACGCAACCCTGAATATGCCCTTGAACTGGATGACTCCTTGACAAAAGGTTTGGATACAAGAGGCTTTTAGACTTTATCTGCCTGTTGACTCTTTTACGGCAGTGAGAAGCTCTCTGAATCCGACTTCACTTGCGTCCTCGACCTCTTTTAGTGTCTGCAGTGCTACATCAAAATTTCCTTGTACATTTTCCTGCATGGCTTTTTTGAGTCCCTGATGCACTATCTGGTGATATTTTTTAATACTTGGAAGGAAATTACTTCCTTTGAGCAGTGTGTTAGCAACTTCAGCAAACCATGTTCCAAATTGACAACTGTTTTCATCTGGTATACTTATTATTTGTTTGTTGAAGATAGCTTTGTAGCTAGTAATTTTCAACTCAATATGATCGATTTTACCCTTACTGACATAGAGCTGTGCGATAACACCTTGAGTATTGTTTTTAATGTTATTTGAGTTTTCGACAACCTTTTGAATATTTTCACTAAAGATATCTACTATATTCATAACTTTTGATGTTTCCTGCATAAAAGTGTTTCCGATCTCTATGATAGAGTTTGCGTTTTGTTTGAGTCCGTTGATGTTAATTTCTACTTCCTGTGTCGCTTTTTGTGTACGTTCTGCCAGTTTTCTTACCTCATCGGCAACAACGGCAAAACCGCGTCCGTGCTCACCGGCACGGGCTGCTTCTATAGCTGCGTTGAGTGCGAGCAGGTTGGTCTGATCCGAAATATCTTTAATGAGATTGATAATTTCTGAGATAGATATAACACTGTCATTGAGTGCATTTGAATCTTCACCCAAAGTATTGGAATGTTCCTGAATTGTTTCTATGGTAGATGTAATTTCAGCAGTCTGTTCTTCAATATTGTGCATTCTGTTGTTTGTTTTATCGTTGAGCTCATTAGTATATTCAAGATTAAGGATGCTTTCATTAGTTGTTTCTTGTAAAAAATGTGAACCGTTGATATAACTTTTTATAAGAAGGTCAATAAAGTCTTTATCTTTTGTGTTTAAGGAAGCCTCATTTGTGCTTTGCTGATTTTTCAGTTGTTGAATCTCATCATAAAGCCTGTTGTTTTCAGCCTCCATCTCTGCTATCTTTGCTTTATATTCATTTTCAAGTTTTTCAAGTTTTGCACTACATCCAAACATATTTGATTCCTTTTGCTTATTTCCTGTTATTTTAACATAATCCGGGTTAAATTAAGACTCACACACTGTATCCAGTGGCAGCAAAAGTGAAAAACAGCTCCCCTCGGTATCACTTTTCCATGAAAGTTTTCCCCCAAGATGTTTTTCTACAATAATTTTGGACATATATATGCCAAGTCCTGTGCCGTTTTTGGATTTTGATGTGACATAGGGCTCTCCGAGTTTTTTGAGTATTTTCGGTTTTATGCCTCCTCCGTTGTCACAAATATCAAAGAGAATTTCCTGCTCTGATGTTGTCACATTTATACTGATGCGGCCTCCCTCTCTTGTGTTCTCTTTAATGGCATCTTTTGCATTGTTGAGTATATTTATAAGGACCTGCAGAAGCTGATTTTGATAGGTACAGAATTCAATATCGCTGTTTTGCGGAAGGGAGAGTGTGATGGCATTGTTCTCTAAAGATTTTTCAACAAGATGTGTGAGTTTTTTCAAAACAGTATCTGCCGTGACAAGCTCTTTCTTTTTGTCAGGCTGGAAAAAGTTTCTAAAGTCATCAATGGTGTGCGAAAGGTATTGCGTCTGTCCGTTGAGTGTATGAATGAGTTCCTGCAGAGATTTTGCATCAACATTTCCCTGCAGATCCAGCTGTACCTGAATATTGTTTGCGACCATGGAGATCACACTCAAAGGCTGTCTCCACTGATGGGCTATCATGGAGAGCATGTCGCCCATGGCTGCCTGACGGGACTGTGAAATCATCAGTTCGTCTTTTCTCTGTATATCGGTGATATCAACAATGGCTATGAGGTACAGGGTTTCATTGCCGTTGTACTGGTCGTCAAGTTTGACGGCATGCAAAACTCCGACTCTCTGCTCTTTTGATTTTGTGGTAATACTCTGTTGTTGTTTGGGCTCTTTTAGAGGGTTTTTGTAGTATTGCCTAATGCTTTTCATACTCTTTTCCTCTTCGTGAACAAAGAGTTTTTTCAGCATTTTTTCGATTGTCGGAATTTCGCTGAGGGTATAGCCTGTGGTTTCTTGAAAAATTCTGTTGAGCATTAAAATTTCCCCGTTTGCATTGTAGAGCATCAAAGGAATGGGTGTAAACTCTATCATTTTTTCAAATCTGTTCTTTTCGACTTCCAGCTGGTACATTAAAAGCTTGAGTTGTGATATGTCCCGAATTATTTTGAGCAGATAAAGCGGTTTTTTCTGTTCGTCGACTAAAAGCACCACTGCCAGACTTACCCAGATGACAGTGCCGTTTTTATGGATATAACGCTTCTCAATATGGTATGATTTTTTTTCATTGTTTTGCAGTTGTTCAAGCATGTATCTGTCTGTATCTCTGTCCTGGGCAAAAGTGATGTCGGAGACATGCATGTTTTTGAACTCCTGCTTTGTGTATCCCAGGAGTTTTGTGAGGTATTCATTGGTATCTATCCATTTTCCCTCAAGGGAGACATGCGCTATGCCTATGTCTGCCTCTTCAAAAGTCAGTTTGTAAAGATGCTCCTGTTCGTAAAGCTTTTCTGTGAGCGTTTCCTGGTCGGTTATGTCTACACCGGAACTTATTATGTTGATGATATTGCCGTCTTTGTCTTTGATGCAGGTATTTCGCCATGATACAGTGTGCTCGTTGCCCTCTGCATCCAGCAGTTGACTTTTGTACTCTTTGGCAGCTTTTGCTTTTTGAGAGACAATGGCATCAAAAATATTCTGCATCTTCGGCTGTATTGATTTTGGTACAAAATGCTGAATGAAGTTTTTGCCGAGTATCTTCTTTTTTGGCAGCCTGAGCAGTTTGGAACCACTGTTGTTTATCATCTGTACGCTTCCGTGAAGATCCAAAATCAGCACTATTGTTTCTGTTGAGTTGAGATACAAATCGTTCATTTTGTGCTCATACTCAGCCTCTTGGAGCAGTTTTTTCTTTTGTGTGATGTCATGAAAAGAGAGCACAGCCCCGTTGACTTTTCCATCTTCTATAATAGGATTCTGCAGCACTTCAACATTAAAAGGAGTGCCGTCTTTTTTGAAAAAAAGTTCCTCTTTACGGATAGAAATACCTTTGATGAGATGCAGATGCAGGGTACACTCATCAAGAGGGTAGTGGCTGCCGTCGGGTTTTGTATGATGCCAGATTCTGTGGGCGTTTTTCCCAAGCAGCTCATCCTCTGTGTAGCCCAGCATTGTAAGGGCAGCTTCATTGACAAAAGTATGGCACCCCTGCAGATCAAGCCCGATGATACCGTCATGCGTGGAATTCAAAATCAAAGAGAGCTGCCTTTGCATCTTCTGCTCATTTGTGATGGATACCTGCAGCTCTTCATTGGAGCTTTGCAGCTCTTCGTTGGAAGTTTCGAGCTCTTCGTTGGCACTTTGCAACTCTTCGTTGGCACTTTGGAGCTCTTCATTGAGCAGTTGCATATTCTCTTTGGAAAGCATCAGCTCATCCAAAAGAGCATGATTGTCCTCCTGGAGCTCCTGCACCCGGTTTGTAAGGTTTTCTATCACATACGATTCGTTTGGCAGGACTATTTCTCGGGTGTTGAACTCCAGATTGTTGGCATTGAGTTCCTGAAAGTAGAGTAAAATAAAAACAGCGTCATGTTTGTTCGCAAAAGGAGTGGCAATCACTTTGACAAAGCTCTGCCTGTCCTCGCCGAGTTTGACTTCGATAAATTTTGTACTCTGCACTTTTGCGCTTTTTGCAGTCTGATCAAGAATCTTTTTGACGCTGTACTGCAGCTCTTTTTTCAGGTTTTCGACAATATTCAAAGTCACAAAACCGTCATTAAGCTCTAAAAAAGGGTTGTTTCCCTGTTTGTAGACAATGGTGAAATTTGTATCGACGATAATGCACTCCGAAGAGAAAAGTTCAAATATGGTATTTGTTATCTCTTCTTGTATGTTGATATCTTTGAGGGTAAATGTTTTTACTTCCGAGAGGTTCTGTTTGGCATGTGTATGTGTTGAAAAGTAGTGCGAAGAGATTCTTGGAGGATTCTCAAGCTGCTCTTTGATGTAAATCTTATGCTCCTGGTTGAGCGTTTTAAAATAGGCAACGCTTGTAAGTGTTGATTCCGAGGAGCCTAAAAACAAGAGACCTTTTTCTTTGAGCGCATAATGAAAGAGCACAAAAAGATCCTCCTGGACCTCAGGCAAAATATAGATAAGAAAATTTCTGCAGCTGATAATATCCTGATTGATAAAAGGCGGATCGCATAAAACATTGTGTTTTGTAAAAATAATCTGAGAACGAATAGACTCTTTGACCTTGTAGGCTCCGTCCAAGGGAACAAAATACTCTTTGCGTATTTTCTTTGGAGTCTTTTGGAGTGCTTTTTTGGAGTAGATCCCTTTTTTTGCAATGTCAAGTGCTTTTTCGTCAATGTCTGTGGCAAAAATATGAACATCGAAATTTTTTTTGAGCTTTTTTTTGATTTGGTCAATGGTGACAGCCAGAGAGTAAGCCTCTTCTCCTGTAGAGCAGGCAACAGACCAGACTCTCAGATCATAGCTGTCTGGCTTGTCAGAGAGATACTCTTCAAGATGCTGCTTGAGTGCTTCAAAGGATTTTTCGTCTCTGAAAAACTCTGTAACCCCGATAAGGATGTTTTGATACAGCAGATGCAACTCATCCGGATAGGCATTGATATAGTCAATATACTCTTCAAGCGTTGCGCATTTATTCAGAAGCATGCGTTTGCTCAGTCGTCTCATAATAGTCTCTTTTTTATACTTTTGTATGTCAAGGGACTCTTTTCCTTTGAGAAGTTTTACAATCTTCATAAAAGGTTCAGGTGCGGTATGCACGATGTTTACAAGATTTTTGGCGATCTCTTTTACCTCAAATATATAGTCAATGAAACCGCTTGCAATCGCATATTGCGGCATCTCCGGGTACTGGGCTTCTTTGGGAGACTGGGCGACGGTGATCCCGCCGTTTTCTTTGATGGTTCTCACACCCGCAGTTCCGTCATGTCCTGTCCCGCTGATGACGATGCCGAGGCAGTTTTCTTTTTTGTAACTGCTGAGCGCTTTGAAAAATACATCGATAGAAGGCGTCGGAATATGGGGAGTATCGGGTGCTTTTTCAAGGAGCAGTCGGTGGCGTGTGTAGATGAGGTTGTATCCCGGAGGAACAACATAGACATTGTTTGGCAAAAACTGCTGGTCTTTTGTGATGAGAGAGACAGGCATAACCGTATATGCGGTTAATATTTCGGCCAGGGCACTTTTTTTATGCGGGTCAAGATGCTGGGCAATTATATAGACATACTCCTGGTCTGTGGGCAGCAGAGGAAACAGCTCTTTTAAAGCCTGTAACCCTCCGGCACTCGCACCTATCCCGATAAATACAGAATTTTTCATATTTCTCTGCCTTGTAGCTGAAACGAAAGCTTTTATTTCTTAATATTAGCATAATTTTGATAAGATTAGTGTATGATAAATTTAAAAGCATTACAATCATTGGCAAGAAAATTTAAAGTTTTATATGTAGAAGATGATATGGCTGTGCAAACTGCACTCACGGGCTATTTGAAGAATTTTTTTACACATGTGACGACTGCAAAAGACGGGCTGGAGGGTTTACAGCTCTATAAGAAGGGGCAGTTTGACATCGTGATTACAGATCTGTCCATGCCTAAAATGGACGGTATAGAGATGCTCAAAAAAATAAGAGAGATAAATCCGAATCAGGCTATACTGATAACAACCGCACACAGCGGTTCGGACTATATGTCTCAGGCTATTAAAATAGGGGTTGACGGCTATATAATCAAACCTTTTGATTATGAGCAGCTGAATTACGAACTCTACAAGGTAAGTGAAAAACTAGAAGTCATGCAGGAGAATGAAGCGTACAAAAAGTCCCTGCAGCGTATGGTGGAGCAAAAAACAGCCGAACTGAGTGCTATGATGCAGTTTCAGCATGACAATTATGAAAAAACTCTTTTGGCAATGGTCAAACTTATAGAAGAGAGAGATACCTATACGGCGGGGCATTCCCAAAGAGTTGCCAAATACTCTAAAATGATAGCCCAAAAGATGGGACTCTCCAAAAAAGAGTGCGAAAAAGTCTATCAGGCGGGAATTTTGCATGATATCGGCAAGATTGTCACACCGGATGTTGTCCTTTTAAAGCCAAAAAAACTCAATGATCTGGAGTATAAACTGATTCAGGAGCATCCTCAGGTCGGCTACAGGCTTTTGGCAAATATTCCTATGTACGAGGAGCTGGCAGATATAGTCCGTGATCATCATGAGCGATGTGACGGCAGCGGATACCCAAGAGGCATTGCCGCCAATGAAATTGACACTCTTGCAAAAGTGATGATGATTGCCGACTGTTTTGATGCCATGACAACCAACAGAATATACAAAGGCAGAAAAACACCCAAAGAAGCACTCGATGAGATAGAACGCCTCAGTGGTGTGCAGTACGACAGGGATGCAGTCAAAGCAACACTCGAGGCGCTTAAAGATGTGGTTGTAGACAAAAATATCAATCAGTTGCCCCATACAGATATAGAAAAGGAACGATTTGCCTATTTTTACAAGGACAACCTGACCGATCTGTACAATCAGAGCTATCTCGATGTAATGTTGCTGCAAAACTCTTATGAAAAAAAATACACACAGCTGCATCTGTTGCGATTGAAAAATTTTTCGCGTTACAACAAAGAATCCGGATGGAAAGAGGGAGACACTGTTTTGGTGAAAATTGCCAAATCTTTACAAAACTGTTTTGACCTCTCTATGGTTTTTAGAATTTTTGGCGATGATTTTGCCCTCCTTGATAACGGAGAGTGCAATATGAAAAAAATAGAGCAGAAAATCAATGCCATTTTAGACAACACTATTATAGAATCAGACATACTGAATCTCACTCTTGACACCCAAAAGAGTATAAGTGTAGATGATTTGGAAAAACTTTGATATCTTCCAGGTAAGTGAAGAAAATTAATGCTTTCTCGGAACCGGTACTGAAGTACCAATGCCATTAAGTTAAGCGGCTTTTTCGGAACCCGTACTTCAGTGCGGGCTTTGTGTCTTTCAAAACTAAGGCCTAGGTTAAAACCTAGGTTCCGAAAATCTGGGAATCGGTACTTTCTAACGCTAAAGCGTGACTTGTGAAAAAAACTAAATTTTTTTCTGCAGTGCCGACTGTTGTTTCTTTCATGCCACTCTCAGCCCACCCTAAAGGAGGGGTTCCAAAACTCTGCTCAGCTCTTTGGAATCGGTACTTTAGTGCCGACTGTCAGGGTGCAAAAGCCTAAGCCTGCCTTTTGTTAAATCCGGAAGTTCCCATTTTTGCCTCTGGGTGAAACTCTTTTGCATAGGGCTTGAGGTATGCGGGGATTGCTCTGCCTTTTAACTTCATCATATCCTGAAGCATATACTCTGCGATTTCCTCTTCGGTTATCTTTTTCTTTACATGTAAATAGGAAAAAAGCAGTTCGCCCTGTCTTTGCAGAGAGATTTTCCATGTCGAATCTGTCTGTTCGTAAATCCAGAGTCCAAAAGCATAAAAATTTTCATACACACTTTCATTCTGCCATAACAGCGGGAGCGTTGTTTTGAAATTTCCGCTGTTGTAATACAAATCCCAAAAGCGTGCAAAGCGTTTCATAATCTGTATATCGTTGAAGCTGAGTTTGTTGTTTTTTAAAATATCATAGGGCGGAATGTCGCTGTAAACCATGCCCTCTTCCCTGTCGTGACGGCTGATGTGCGTGCCGGAGAGTTTTTTCAGGATGCCTATCTGGATTTCACAGCTGCTGATGCGCATCAGCTCATCAAGGTTGCGTCCAAAACTCTGCAAACTCTCCCCAGGAAGCCCCACGATCAGGTCAAGATGAATATGCGCCGTTGTCTCATTTTGCAAAAAGCCGATGTTGTCTTTTATTTTGTCGAGTTTGAGTTGTCTGGAGATATTGTTTGCAATTTTTGGGTTGAGTGTCTGTATGCCGATTTCAAGCTGCAGCGCACCGTGAGGAAAACGTTTTATTTTTTCCCGCAAAGAGAGGGGAAAATGGTCTGGAATAACTTCAAAATGGGCAAAATAGGGCGGCTCTTTTTCTAAAAAAAAGTCCAAGATTTTGTTTGCCGCTTTCATGTTGAGATTAAAGGTTCTGTCGACGAACTTGAAGTTCCTGGCACCCCTTTGCCAAAGCTTGTCAAATTCGGCTAAAACTGCATCAAGATCAAAGGCACGTACTTTTTCATCCATGGAAGAGAGGCAAAATTCACATTCAAAAGGACAGCCTCTTGATATTTCCACATAAATATAACGGTTCTTTATGTCCTCGTCTGTGTAGTACATGTAAGGAAGCTGAATAGCTTTGAGATCGGGCAAGGTCATTTTTATGATTTTCTCGGCAGGACGCTCTTCCTGAATATTTTTGCACAGCCGGTAAAAAGCCAGATCGCCTTCACCCTGTATGATGTAGTCGGCATCATCAAAGTTGACACGAAAAGGCAGGTAGCTCACTTCGGGACCTCCGAGAATTACAAGTGTCTGGGGTGAAACTTTTTTCAGGATGTGAATAAGTTCGTGCACCTCTTTGGCATTCCAGATATACACGCCTATGCCTATAATGTCAGGCTGCGAGAGAAGGAGTTTCTCTGCAATCGTCTGGATGGCATCATTGATGCTGAATTCGAGTATAGTCGTGTCCTGTTGGAGTTCCTGCATATTTGCATACAAATAGCGAAGCCCTATGGCACTGTGTGTAAAGCGTGAATTTAAAGTTGTCAGTATGATTTTCATTTGCTAAGAGAGATATTTCTTAATATCAACTTGAACCTGTTGCGCTATTTGGATACACTGTAGGGTAATTTTTTCATTTGGTTCAAAATCAGGCAGTACTGAACCAAAAGGATATTTGGATGAAAGGTAAATAGTGTCTATCAGGTCAATTTCATCTTCTGTAATAGTTAATAATACATTCTCTTTTTTAAGTTTTTCATTGAGAGATAATATACTATGTGTTTTTTGTAACTTTATTCCATATTCAATTAAATATGCTTTTATATATTTTTCTATTGCTTGCTGTGTGTTTTGCAGGGATGGATTATAGAGATGACTTTTTAATAAAATCTTAGCTGATTGAAAATTTTCATCTGCAAAAACAAGCCATTTCTTTGTCTCATCTTTCATAAACAACTTTTCCTTTATAAATTTCATCCAAGAAAACACCTTTTGCATCCTCTTTAATGGGAATTATATCTATAGGAATGATTTTGGAAATTTCACGCAATACCTTTCTGTATTTTAGAGAAAGCGTTAAAAAGTTGTCATCTGAGTTTTGTATGACCGCAATATCAATATCATTTGGATTTTGGGAAGATAAAAAAGAGCCAAAGAGCACAACACTGTTTATCTCTGAAAATTGGGAGAGTTTCTTTGTAATAGTGTGAATAAAAGTTACTTTTTTATTTTTCGTTAAATACATAATGAGGAATAATATCATATTTCTTTTTTGAATGGGCTTAAAGGGAGGAAAAACAGCCGAGAGTAAAAAAGGGGGAAAACTCGGCTGTTTTAAAAATTTATAGGAGTAAATATCTCTCTTATGAAAGGGGAAAAACATAATTGAGATATAGAATTATATTTATTATAAGTAAATGTTAGGTAAATAGCGATAAATTACCTTGTTTCTTCATACTCTTTTATCATGAGATTTAAATCTTTAAAAAGTTCATGCGAAGCATCTTCCATTCTTTTAAAGTTTTCTACTATGATATCAGGATGATTGGATTTAAGCACGCTTCCTTCTTTGACAAAAACCATGTTTTTGGTCACTGCATCATGCACAGTCGCATGCGGTGTATCCATTTTCTTAAAGGCAGAAGTGTTTCCAAAGCGTTCTTTGCCTGTACTGAGATACCATTGCCCCATTCTACAGTGTTTGTGATCCGGAAACTCTTTGCTTGCATCTTCGTTGAGTACAGCTGAATAAGCATTTGATTTAAATAAAATATGGTCAACCTTGACAAGTGTAGTAAAGAGACGATTTTGAATACCGATAGCTGTCGTATGCGCGGCATTTGCAAGCTCATTGAGTTCACTAAAGGTATTTTCAAACTCATGAATTACTTCACTTGACTCATGGGCGATACTTGTAATCTCATCAGAGTTTGTTCGCATATCGTTTGCCTCTTGCTGAAGCGTGGAAATGTTGATTTCTATCTCTGTGGTTGCTTTTTGGGTACGTTCGGCAAGTTTTCTTACCTCATCGGCAACCACGGCAAAACCGCGGCCGTGTTCACCTGCACGGGCTGCTTCTATGGCTGCATTGAGCGCAAGCAGGTTAGTCTGGTCAGCGATGTCTTTGATAAGACCTACAACCTCTGAAATATCCCGTGAGCGCCCTTCAAGATTAACAATGCCTTCGTGTGACGAAGATATAAGCTCCACAAGAGAGCCCAGTCTTTGCCCTATTTCAAGAACACTGTTAAGACTTCCCGAAGCTTTTTCTGCTGTTTGTTCGGAAACATTAACGATTCTTTCTGCTTCACCGGAAGAAGTGGTTAAATCTGCCTGAATGATAGAAAGCCCTTCGCCGATACCTCCACCTAGTGTAGCAAATTTAGCAGAGAGTTCGGCCTGCAGTTTTCTTCTGTATCCGCTTGCGATTGCCTCTATGGCTGTGTTGACTTGAGCGGCGGTAGTATGAAACAGCCCCTGCAGTCCTTGCGGATAGGTGTGTCTGTATGTTTTTCCAGATGAAGCACACTCTATCGTTGTTGCGATATCACGCATAAACGCTTCTACCTGGTCAAGCATATCGTTGAGTGCCCAGGCGATTTTAGCATCATAAGAGTTGTCATTTGGAATGTGTGTAATGCGTCCTTCGAGTTTTCCCTGCGCAGCCTGTATTAAAATCTCTTCGAGTTTGTCCATAACGGTTGAACTCTTTGAAGCTGTTCCCCCAGGAATAAAGAGTGCCACAATTACTATAAGCAAAACAAGTCCGCCTACAATGTAATTTGCACTCAGCAGGCTGTAGACACCAACGCCTAAAAGTGTTACAAAAAGCAATAAAGCCTGGTTATTTTTGAAGAGAGATGATATACTCATCATAGCTGACTCCTTCCTTATTCAATAAATCTGTTAAAATTTTCATACTTGCATCCATACCGCCGCTTCTTTCTGCCTGAAGCATTTGTGCATAGAGCGGTTTGATAACCTTAAGTGCTTCAGGGTTTGGCTTTCTTCTTACAGAGTAGTATCCTACGGTATTGCCGCGTTCATCCAAAGAGGGTGTGACATTGGCGTAGACCCAGTAGGAATTATTGTTTTTTGTGCTGTTGATGACATAGGCAAAAATCTCTTCTTTTGCCTGAACTCTGTCCCATAAAAGTTTAAAAATTGCCTTTGGCATATCCGGATGACGGACAATGTTATGAGGTTTTCCGAGAAGTTCTTCCTCTCTGTATTCCGCTAAGTCAATAAAGATTTTATTGACATAGGTCAGTCGACCTTTTGTATCTGTTTTAGAGACAATAAAATCGTTTTCGCCTAATGTTCGTTCCATTTTAGCTCTCTCCTTTATTTGTTGAAAATATTGTAGCATATCTTTATTGGATTATTGCTATAATTTGTGATAAGGAAGTTTATGTTTGCTCTGTTATCTCTTTTTTACTATTTTTATTTTTCCATAGTGGGAATATATATTATATTTTTGCCAAAAATTCTCAGCGGTGTCGGCTATGATGCAAGTGAGATAGGGATTATTTTTGCGGCATCTCCTTTGGTGCGTTTTATTCTGCCTTTTTTGTTTTTGCGTGGACTGACGCTCAATGCTGCTGTTTTTAAATTTTCATTATTGACCGTTATTGCAAGTACGCTCTCTTTTTATCTCTCCTTGGAACACTTTTATGCCTTGCTGCTTTCAAACATATTTCTTGGATTGGGTATGAGCCTGATGCTGCCTTTTGTGGAGGTTATCTCTTTGCATACCATCGGCAAAGAGCGTTACGGAAAAGTACGGCTTTTTGGTTCTGTGGGCTTTATCGTTGTTGCGCTTGTGCTGGTCAGGTTTTTAAGTTCGGCCTATGTTGCCTTGGATTTTTTGTTTGTTTTGAGCCTTTTGACTGCTTTTGTAGCCTATTTGGTGCTTTGCCGCGCGCCTGACACCAGTTATGTAAAAGAGAAAAGTATCTCTAATGATATAGATATCTTCAAAGACTGGCAACTCTGGGGCGGACTTGTTCTGGTGCAGATGAGCTTTGGCTCCTTTTATAACTTTTTTACCATTTATGAAACGGATCACGGTATCAGTTTGGATATGACAATCTATTTGTGGAGTTTTGGCGTACTTATTGAAGTAGGGATGTTTTTCTTTCAAGGGGGACTGTTGCAGGGAAATTTACTCAACCTGTTACGCTTTACGGCACTGGCAACGGTACTGCGTTGGTTTTTAGTTTTTGCATTTCCTGAAAATTTGGCGATACTGTTTTTCTCCCAGGCCCTGCATGCTCTGAGTTTTGCCCTGTTTCATACAGCCGCGATCAGCTATCTGTTTCAGCGCTACAGACACAAAAGTCTCTCTCAGCAGTTTTTTTCCGGAATAACTTACGGTTTTGGAGGACTCAGCGGCGCGCTTATTGCCGGATATGTGTATGAGTATTATCCGAAATATCTCTTTTTAACCTCAAGTCTGATGGCATTTGGAGCATTTTTGCTGTTTATGGCTGTAAGGCAGCACAAAGGGGAACATCTGTCCCGCCACGCTCGCCCGCACTAAAGTACGGGTTCCGAAAAAGCTGCACAGGCTCATCTTTGGAAGATACCGGAATCGGTACTTCAGTACCGACTGTTGCAACTTTCCTGCCGCCCTCAGCCCGCACCGCAGAAAAAAATTTAGTTTTTCTCACAAGTCATGCTTTCGCATAGAAAGTACGGGTTCCGAAAAGCTGCACAGGCTAATCTCTGGAAGATACCGGAATCGGTACTTCAGTGCCGACTCTTAGGCTTTATAGTTTCCACAAGCCGTGAAAGCTGATAATAACTGTTTTGATATTGTGAGTCTATTTCAAAAAGAAAAGGTCTGTATTTGAGGTAATTTGCCCAGACCTTTTTGCTCTGTTTTTCCCTGCCTCGCTTTACCAGCTCAAAACTGACAGCGGCATTGATGAAGCCTTTGAGCAGTTTGACCTCTTTGTCTTTTTCGAAACGTCGGGGAAACCAGGCTGCTTCCAATGCTTCATGAGCATCATAATAACGCTCTTCTTCGAGGCATTTTATAAATTCGTTGATATGTTTATGCATCGTTTTCATCCAGTAGCATCATATTTTTTCTCCAGTATCCTCGACCGCCTTTAAGGGAAATACAGTGGTGATTCGGAAATTTTTCTTTGTACTCTTTGAGCCGATCAAGTGTCGCCTTGCCGGAATCGCAGTAAAAAACAAAGACACTCCCTTTGGGGTATTGTTTAAGTTCATAAGGATTGTAGGTTACTGTGTCTGCTTTTTCTATGGGTGCTAAAACAGTGTCAACAAGCACGACATCCACACCTTCTTGTTCCAGTTTTTTCTTATTTTGCAAAAACTCTTTTTGCGTCCATTCGTCAGGATAATTCATGCGGTCATTATATAACAGCTTTTTTATATTTTATTGAAGCAGTAAGATTAGGCTTTTTTCGGAACCCGTACTTCAGTCATAAGTATCTACACAACTCAAAAAAGCAAAGAAAGCGGAATAGATATTGCATAAGATTTTAAAAAACAAGAGAGTTTATGCAATGGAAGAGCGTTTAAAAAAAAAGATATATGAGACTGGTAAAAAGTCATATGAATCATAAACAACACAGTACCAATGGATTAAACCTGCTACAAAAGACTGAAGGATTTTCACAAGCACAAAGTGCTTGGAGATTTTACAATAATGAGCATGTAGATATAGAGTCACTCAATGAGCCAATGCTTACAAGAGGGATTAAAACTATTAATAAAAGCAGTGATGAATATATACTTGTAGCCCATGACTGGTCACTCATAAATTATAAAAACCATACGGCAAAAACAGATTGTATACGAAAACGCAGAAGCAATGTAAATAATGCTTCATCAAGAGGATATGAGTTGCAAAGTTCCCTTGCAATTGAGAGCAGCAGCGGCAAACCAATCCTTCCCTTGGTACAGAACCTAAAGACACAAGATAAAGTGCTCTCAAGCTATAATCCTACAATGAAGAGTCATCTTACCCATCTCGGTGAATTAACACAAAGAATAGCTTATATCAATCAATCCCTCAACATACAAAAGAAAATTGTACATGTAATTGACAGAGAAGCAGACAGTGCGGGGTTTTTCAGAGGACTGCAAAAAGAGGATTTATATATAGTACGAGCATTAGACAATGTCAAAGTCAGGTATGAAGATGAAGATATTACCCAAAAAGAGTTGTCCAAAAAAATGGATAAAGGCAAATATGTAAAAACTATACAGTATCAAAATAAAAAAGTAAAAATTTATGTTAATACGGTAGATATACTTATAACAAGAGACAGCTATCAAAAGACAGATACGCCACAAGGTAAAACAATAAAACAAAAAGTAAAAGGCAAGCCAATAAAAAACAGATTTATAGTCCAAAGACTCATAGATGAGAAGAACAATACAGTTGCTACCTGGCTTCTGTTAAGCAATCTTCCAAAAGATGTTGATATAACAAGGATAGGATTGTGGTATTATTACAGATGGAATATAGAAACGTATTTTAAACTGTTAAAAAGCTCAGGGTTTAATTTGGAAAAATGGCAGCAAGAGAGTGCACAGGCTATATTTAAACGCTTGTTTGTTGCCTCTTATGCCTGTTTGCTTGTATGGGAAATTGAACATACAAATAGTAAAAACATGCTGGCAATTAGAAAGTTTTTAGTTCGATTAAGCGGGAGATTGGTAGCAAGAAAGAAGATATCTACCTCTCCGGCTCTGTTAGCAGGTTTATGGAACTTCTTCTCTGCTATGGATATGCTTGAACTTTATGATATTGAAGAACTCCATAGCATTAAAAAAGAACTCAATGACTTTATGCAGATGGAGTTTTAAGTTGTGTAGATACTTATGACTTCAGTGCGGGTTGAGAGTGGCAGGGAAGTTGTAACAGTCGGCACTGAAGTACCGATTCCTAGGAGCTGAGTAGAGTTTCGGAACCCATCCTTTAGGGTGGGCTGAGAGTGGCAGAGATGTTGCAACAGTCGGCACTGAAGTACCGATTCCTAGGAGGTTGTGTATTTATTTTGGAAGCGATACTTCAGTGCGGGCTGTCAGGCTTTTGAGCCATAAAGCTGCTAAACTTGTGTTATAATCTCTTTTATGGCAAGAAAAAATAAAAAAAACAGTAAAATTAACCAGAGAATTAGAAAATATTTTGATGATGACCCCTTTGATGTGGGGATTGAACGGGTGGAGGGTAAAACCCTCAGTGAGCTTTTTGCAACACTGGGCATATATGATATAGAGCATAACAAAACGCTGATGGTAAAAACACTCCGAATGATTTGGAGCGAGGCAGACAGCGGTATGCGCCATGATATACTCAACTTTTTTGAGAGTGACGGACGGGTGTACAAGTCTGAGAAGCCAAAAAAAGAAGTTGTTTTTGACAGAGAAGACAAAATTAACGCACTTTTGGAAGAACTTGATGTAAGCCAGGAAGAGGCCGTGCGTCTGCGAGAAGCCTATTTACATGTAAGAAGCAAAAAAATAACCATAGAAAAAATGGAATCATCTTTGCGTCATATCCGTTTTGAGATGAAAAAAGAGAGATTAGAACGTGAACTTGAGGGACTTTTTGATCTGGATGACTGCTTTGAATTTAATGCCTCGCTGAAGTACGAACTCTACGAACAGCATTTTCACAAGATTTTGACACTCAAAACAAAACCCTATGCGTATGAATACCTTGAAACAACGGATTTTGATGCGATTGTGCAAAAGATAGGGCAGGACAAAGTTTCGGTTGTGGAACAAAAGCAGGAGAATATTAATAATTTTTTAAGCAATTTGAAATATCCGCATGCCTATTTGAGTACCAAAGAAATTTTAGATGCACTGCGGGCTTCGCCTCCAAAATCAAAAGTGAGCTATCCGCTGATATCACAGAAACTTTTAAAAAAAATTGTCAAGTCTAAAATAGAGGCCGAGGGAGTGGAGCTGCATGAAGAAGAGGTGCTTATTCGTGTCAATGAGCAGCTTTGCCTCCCCTACAGTGAGCAGAAAATCTCTTATAAACTGGAGTTACATGTAGAGCTTGAAGGACTTTTGGAAGAGATATGGAACGCGAAAAGGTTTAACTTTGATGCTATTTTGGCAGAAGTCAAAAAAGAGCACGAAGATGAATTTTTACTCACACTTGATGCTTTGGTAAAAGAGTGTGAAGAGTATGCCCAGCTTTTGCATTTTAGCCAAGAAGAGCTGCATGCGAGAGTCTATGAGTATCTTTTCGAACTGCTTCCTCAGACCCTGAACATAACGCCTAAAATTCACAGAAAAATAACACGGCGTTTTTTACACTCTATCCATGACGAACTGATTAAAAAACAGCGTGAAGCACTGCTTGCGCGGACTATTCGTGATTTTAAAAATCTCTTTCCCATTGCGCGCAGTATGCAGAGAAAACTTATACTGCACATCGGTCCTACAAACAGCGGCAAAACCTATGAGGCGATGGAGCATCTCAAAGAGGCAGATACAGGCTACTATCTGGCGCCTTTGCGGCTTCTGGCACTCGAAGGTTATGAAACACTCAAAGCACAGGGCATTGAAAGCTCACTCATTACCGGTGAGGAGCAGATCCTTGATGATGAAGCGACACATATCAGTTCTACAATCGAGATGATGAATTATGATGTGGATGTGGATGTCTGTGTTATAGATGAAGTGCAGATGATAGATGACCGTGACCGCGGCTGGGCATGGGCAAATGCCATTATAGGTGCGCCTGCAAAAGAGGTCATTATGACAGGTTCGCCAAATGTCAAAGAAGCGATTGTCGCTTTGGCAGAGTATCTGGGTGAAGAGCTGGAGATACGGGAGTTTGAGAGGAAAAATCCTTTGGAACTTTTGGAAAAACCGACACATCCAAAAGATGTGGAGGCAGGCACGGCGATTATCGCTTTTAGTCGTAAAGATGTTCTGCGGCTGAAGCAGAATTTTTCTAAAGATTTTGAAGTGAGTGTTGTCTACGGCAATCTCTCTCCTGAGGTCAGACGGGAAGAAGCCAGACGTTTTCGAGAAGGCGAAACGCAGGTACTTGTTGCCACCGATGCCATAGCGATGGGGATGAATCTGCCCATAAAAACGGTGCTTTTTTCAAAAGCCGAAAAATTTGACGGGATAATCCAACGCAGTCTCTTTCCTTCGGAGGTACAGCAGATTGCAGGAAGGGCAGGGCGTTACGGTTTGCATGAAAAGGGCTATGTCGGGGCTCTGCACGGGGATGCTTTACATGTAGTCAAGAAAAATTTCACCAAGCCGGCAAAAGAGATAAAAGTGCCCTTTAAAGTAATGGCAAATTTGGAACATATAAAACTTGTCAGTACGATTTTGGAAGAAAACTCTTTGGAAGAAATTTTGCGCTTTTTTATCAAAAATATGGTCTTTGACGGACCTTTTTATGCGGCTTCGCTTGATGATATGCTGGAGGCTTCCCGCATTGTTGACAGTTATGATCTGGATATTGCCACCAAGTACCATCTTGCCTGCGCGCCGCTGACGCTAAAATCAGCCTATATCATCAGTGCCTATGAGCGCTACATCAATGCTTTGGAGAAAAAAGAGCCGGTTTATTATCATGCGCCAAAACTGACAGGTTCGTATGCACAAACCTCCGAAGAGCTGTTGCGCGCTGAAGATATGGTCAAAGAGATTTCGCTGTATCTGTGGCTGAGTTACCGTTTTAATGACTACTTTGTAGATGAAAACAAGGCAAGAGCCTACAGGGGTGTTTTGAACAAATATATAGAAGAGACACTCAGGCAGACACAGCTGAGTCAAAGCTGCAAGCTCTGTGGCACGGTTTTGCCGGTAAATTCCAAGTACAGTATCTGCCAGTCGTGTTTTAAAAAGAACTATGTGCACAAAAGAGGGCACCGGCGTTTGCCGCGTTAGAGAGTTCTGTCCTTAGCTTTTAAATTCGTCGATAGTTTTTTGTAAAGAAGAGGCAACCTGCACGAGTTTTTGCAAATCATTTTCAATGCTTACAACACTGGTGCCGTTGGCTGTTGAGAGTGTTTCGATTTTTTCTATGTAGGTGATGATCTCCTGAATATTCTGCGACATTTTTTCACTGTCTTCTTTTGATTTGTTTGCCATCTGTGTGGAGATTTGCATCGCTTGCGATGTTGTCGTGATTTTTTGTTCCACATCATCAGATATATTGACAAGGGCTTCAATGTTTTGTGCATTGATTGTCATCTTGTCACTGACGTCATTGATAGCCTGTACAATGGTACTGACGCTGATGTCTATCTCCGCCAGACTTTTTTGTGTCCGTTCTGCAAGCTTTCTGACTTCATCGGCAACGACGGCAAATCCTCGCCCGTGTTCTCCTGCGCGTGCCGCTTCTATGGCAGCGTTGAGAGCTAAAAGGTTTGTCTGCTCGGCTATCTCTTTGATGACATTGAGGACGTCCTTGACCTGGTCGGCATCATTTTTAAGGACTAAAAGTTCGCTTGAGAGTTCGTTTTCACTCTCTACAAAATGTTCTACTTCACTGTTGAGTTTTGCCAAAGAGCTGTGTGCCTCTTCGAGTTCTTTTTCGGCATTGAGGATGGTTTCCTGGGTAACAGTGGCCGCCTCTATGGTCTCATCTAAAATAGTTTGGATATCTTCTGTTTTTTTGCTTGTTTTGGAAACAATCTCTCTCTCCTGCTGTACGCCTTTTCGTATGACGTGGGAGGAAATTTCTATTTCAGAAGCAATTTCATTATTTTGTTCGCCGAGTGATTTCACCTCATTTACTGTAGATTGAATCATTTCTATAAAATGATTTACTTCATTGGCTGTCTCTCCGAATTCATTGCCTTTTTTGTAGGCAAGACGTTTGGTTAAATCTTTGTTCCCGCGCACAAGATCTGCAATTCTCTCTTTGAGGTTGTTCAGCGGTGTAAAAATTTCACGGCTGAAAAAGAGCAGGGCAACCATACTAAATGCAATACTGCCCAGAATCAAAGAGATGACAAGTGTTGTGTTTGTCTGTGCAATATCTTCATCATTTTTATCCAGTGATATCGTCAAATCCATGGCACCGAGTGCATAACCGACTTCTGCATTATAGTGGCACTGCAGGCATCTTTTTTCGGCTATCATAGGTTTAATCATGCGAATAATATGGTGCCCGTTTTCATTTTTTTCGATAATTTTTGTCTCTTTGTTCTGCAATACATCTTGCACAAGAGGGTCGGCCGTATATGTTTCATCTGGTGCATAAACTTCCATAACAGCTTTTGACTTTGCAATTTTCAAGTCCTCTATGCCGTCAATGCCTTTTGCACTCTCAAAAGCAGTCTGAACCACTTCCGGGTCTCCCATCATCATGCTTGTTGTCATCGTCTGAAATATGGACTGACTGAGCATTTTCAAAGATTTTTTTGCGGTAGTATCTGAAAGGCTGTGCAGTGTAAAGGAGAGATAATAAGACATTCCGATAAGCCCGAGAACACTTAAGGCAACAATGGAGACAATGACTTTTGACTTTACTGATGCAAACATGAAAAAATCCTAAGAGTAAAAAATTTAAGTATTATAACGTAATAAAACCTTTGCAGAATTACATACTATAGATTAAATACTCAATCTGCTCCAAAAGTTCCTGATTTTGTATGTTGCTTTGCACGGCGTACGCAAGAGAAGCCCCAGCACCTACGCCCTCTTTTGCTTCGCCCTCGTCATACTTTTTGAGTATGGGTATCTGGGTATTTGCAAAACTGAATGTAGTGTAAACGGCATGTGGTGCATAGCTTAACTGCTCTAAAACATGGGCAATATCGGAATTTTTGTCTTGTGCGACCCACTGCGTGGTTGCAAGGGTAATATTGTCATGCTTTACCCGCATCAAAACATCTTCCCTGAGTTTGTCGGCGATTAACAGACAGGCTGCCATCTGTGTTCCGCCGGCTAAGACGATTTGAAATCTTTTTGAGGCTTCAAGCAAAAATCCGGCACAAAAAAGCAGCATATTGTCACTTACGATGCCAAGCTTTTCAAAATTGCTCATATCATTGTCAAGCAAAGAGAGGGCGTTGTTTATCGTTTGTGTTTTAATATCATCGGGTACATGTAGGAAACTTGAGGAAAAATCATCGGCGCAGTCAAAGCCGAGTGCCAAAGCCGAAGCAGTCGCTGTGGTTGTTCCCGCGGGTGTACTCTCTCCTAAAATAAGATAATTTCCTTTAAGCTCATAGGACTTTCCAAACTGCATCCCTTTTGCGAATACCTCTTTTGCATTGATACCGGCACCTTTGTCTATTGCCTCGGAGGGGCGGATGCCAAAATGGTGTGTGATACAGTTTTTAGGCTGGGAAACAAGACCCAAATCCAAAATCTCTATAGTGCTAAAAGGTGTCAGATTGTGAACTGCACGGGTAATAAGTGCAGGGGTAGGGACACCTGTCGGTGTTTCGGCAAGTTCGCCCAAAGAGAAAACTTTTTCATGACTTATATATTCGGCGTCAAGTGTAGGGGTAAGCGGAATCATCCCCGGAATCCCGGCCTGGGTAATGTTGTCTATCTCACATGTCTTTGTGACACTTGCGGCAAGTAAAAAATCGGCTTTTCCCTCAGGAAGAGAGTCTAAGTCGTTTGTCAGTATGTTATATGTCTGCATTATAAGAATCTTTTTTCTAATTGTAACAAAAATTACAAATATTTTCTTTTTTAGTGGTTGTAGTACAATGAAAACTGCAAACAAAATGAATTTAAAATTTGACGAAGCACGTCCGGTTCTTGAAAAAGCGCTTGCTCGTTCAATCGCAGGTGTATTTTAACAAAATTAGAAAGGGCAGTTTAAAAACTGTTCTTTCTGCCCCTTTATAAACTCTCTAGTCAATATCCACACCCTCCCAGAACTCGTCATAATCAAGATTAGTCAGTGCATTTTCATCTGCAAGGTTCTTCTCCAATAGTTTTTTTTGCTGTTCTTCAAAGTAGAGTTCCAAGGCTTCATTGATAAGTGTGCTTTCATCTTTTTTAAGGATCTGTGTAAATGTTTCCAGGTTTTGTAAGTTGTAGTCGTTAATAGTTATCTGCATAAAATATTTTAGCCAAATTTAGCAAAATTTGCTAATTTCGGCTAAATGTCTGCAGGTTTTATTTTGTTTGGACAACTCTTTTGTGAAGAGGCTGTGTCGGTCTTTCGTTGTTTCTGTAGTATTTTCTTAAAGCATCCAGTTGTGATTTTGAAATATTGACAGTATCTTTGAAAATATACCACTCTACGCCCTCTGTACAGGGTGGTGTGGTAAATGAACCTTTGTAGTGATAGTAGTGATCCGTATCTTCAGGCAGCAAATCATTAGGATTTATGGCTATTTTGTGTTTTGCATGTAAAATCTTTTCTAAAGCAGGATTTTCTTCTCCGACTTCAAACATTACTGCCACAACTGCCACTGAACCGTCTTTTGCCATATGAACAAAGTGCGCGACTGCATTGTATCTTCTGCCGTCAATTGTATGCTCGCTCATGCCATGAAAATGAAACTGTTTTAGTTTGTAGTCTTTGCCGTGCAGTGAGATATAGCCTGCATCTACCGGGGTAACCTTTAGAGAGTGCCCGTTATCAACAACAGTGGAAATACCTTTGTAATCTTCGGAAAGTTCAATCGTGTAACTCTCGTCTAACTGCTGTGTATTTTCTGTTTCTATATTTATAGGGGACTGTTCTTTGCCTTTTTTGCAAGTTTCGCTGAAGTGTCCCCAGTCTTGAGGACCATGTTTTGCATAGTCCCAATGTGCTTCAACACCTGCAAATGCAATTGTTGAACTCGCCATGAGTGTCAAAGCGATTGTAGAGAATTTTGTCATAAGCTGCCTTTTTTAATTTATATATTAATTATAAGGGTAGCTTACTTAATAGAGACTAAATCAGGCTGTATATATAAGTTTTTCATTGATTGTGTTTCCGCTCAGTTCAACATAACGCATCGGGTACATATCCAAGTCAAGCGGACGGACAAATCCGCGTGTGACAATAACCCTTGTCCCCTGAATCTCTTTGACAGAGTCTATATGTTTGTGTCCTGAAAGCGTCAAAATCAGGTTTGGATATTTAAAAAGTTTTTTTTGTACCTCTTGTGTGTTGTTCAGGACATATTTATGAATATCTTTTTCTTCTGTGCCGCCCCAGTAGTTTGTATAGGGATGGTGGTTGAGTATTACCGTCGGTTTGTTTTGGTCGAGAATTTTTTGGGCAAAAGCGATTGTCTCTTCTGTATAGACTCCGTTGTTGTGGTTTTCTATACAGCTGTCAAGCCCTAAAATATTGTAGCCTTTTGTTTGCAGCAGCCAGTCTTTCCCCTCTACATGTAACTCTTTTGCACTGCAGAACATGTTTTTAAATGCTTCAAGATTAATCTGTTTGTCGCCGCTTGGAAAAGATTCTTTGTTTCCTCTTACCGTGTAGTATGGGCAGTGAAGCGTATCGGCAATCTCTTTGAACTTCAAAGCATCACTGTCTTGCGGCGCATTGTTGTTAAAGTTGTCACCGCCAAAGAGAACAAAATCCAAATCTTTGTAGTTTGTGTTGATAAAGTCAGCCATCAGCTGCATCGCTTCGACACTGTCACTGTCGCTCAAATCCATATGCGAATCGGTTACATGTATAAACTTCAGTGTTTTTTTCGAATCTGTCTGGGTGCCGGCCATTAAAGGCATGGCACCGGCGACTACTGCACTCTTTAAAAAGTTTCTTCGTGATATTTGTGACATTGTTTTTCCCTTTCTTTGTTTAAATACTCTCTACAGTAATGTAGCATCACTGACAATACATTTTCCCCCGTATGTCTCCAAAAACTTTTTAAGATCTTTTTGCATGTTCTCCAGCAGTTCTTTTTTACAAACACTGAAGACCAGGATATTGCTCAGTACATCCGAGACATCATCTGCTGTCTGAAAACCGTGACCCCCGTAGCCTTCTACATCTTTGATGACAGTATATCCGTCTACTTTGTGCTTTTTAAAAACTTTCAAGAGTCTCTTTATGTAAACAGACTCAATGATGACTTCGATTTTTTTCATCTTTTACCCCCAAAATGTTGTTATCATATAATAATACAACGGTATACCTAATGAAATATTGAATGGGAAGGTAACTGCCAGACTGAGCGGAAGATATATTCCCGGATTTGCTTCAGGTACAGAGAGTCTCATTGCTGCCGGAACAGCGATGTAAGAGGCACTCGCACTGAGCAGTGCCAAAAGAAAAGCATCCCCTTTTTCAATTCCGAAGAAATAGGCTACCGCTACAGCTACAGAGGCGTTGACCATCGGCATGATGAGTGCAAATCCTATCAAAAACAGACCCACTTTTTTCAGTTCATGAATTTTTCTTGCTGCAACAAGACCCATGTCAAGAAGGAAAAATGCAAGCATCCCTTTAAAGAGCGTTCCAAAAAGCGGCTCCATAGAGTGCCATCCTTTGTCTCCTGTCAATATCCCGATGGCAAGCGCGCCTATAAGCAAAAATACAGAAGGGTTTAAAAAAGCTTCCCGCAAAATTTCTTTTATACTTGTATTTTCATCTTCTGCGTCAGGACTTTTGGCAAAGAGTGCTGCAAAGACCAGACCTATAACAATAGCCGGAGACTCCATAAGCGCCATAGAAGCAACCATAAATCCGCCATGTGCAACACCTATGGTGTCAAGATAGGTAATCCCCGTAATAAAAGTAACAGCACTGATAGACCCAAAAGTCGCCGCAATGGCAATGGCATTGTAAACATCTATTTTCATTCTTAAGATAAAAAAGCTGTATACAGGAACAAGCATGGACATAACTACTGCAATAAGCAGTGCTTTAAAGATGTATGTGCTGAGTCCGCTTTGGGAAAGTTCATGTCCGCCGTGCAAACCAATTGCTATAAGCAAATAAAGAGAAAACAGTTTAGGTAATGGCTGCGGAATAGTTAAATCAGATTTTAAGAAAATGGCCAGCATTCCTAAAAAAAAGAATAAAACAGGCGGATTTAACATATTTTGTAAAATTATATCGATATTCATTTTTTAAACTCCTATTGCATAAAGGCGGTATTAATTCGATTCAGATTTTTATCTGTAGTGTAGCGAAACAAACCTTTATCTTTATGTGGTATTTCCCTCCTTTTCCCCTAAAAAAGGAGGGATAAAGGTATGGTTTTTATTCGCCTTGTCCTAAAGAGTATGCGCGTTCACCGTTAAGCATATAAAGGTTTTCAGTTTTGATAACCTCTATGCCTGCTGCATCAATTCTGTTCATCATATCTGTAATATCACTGTTGCTTATGATATCCCCTTGGTTTTTAGCATAGTATCTGCATCTCCAGTGGTCTGTCAGGAAAGTTTCCGGGTGACCGTTCGGGTAGACCTTCTGACCACGGTTAGAGATCATTTTGAGTGCCATACCTGTATCTTTTGCCAGCTCAACCAGTTTGTCACCGATAGTATTTGCATCACAGTCATCTCTTGTAAAGATATCCACACCGATAAGATCCATTTTTTCGTTTCTTACATTTGACAGAACAGGTTTTTTGATCTGAATCGCTTTGTCATATCTTACAGGAGCAAGTGTTGATGGCTCCTGTCCCAGTCTTTCAATGACAGCATCAGCGAACTCTTTTGTTCCGACTTCTGTATGTTCTTTGCCCTGTGCTTTGAGTTTTCTGGCAAGGTCATATGTCACAATACCGTCTTCTATTGTTTTCAACCAGGCATTGTGTACTTTTTCAGCTACTTCAGGCTGTCCTACCTGTACCATCATCATCACACCAGAGAGTAAAAGACCTGACGGATTTGCTTTGTTCTTTCCGGCATGACGCGGTGCAGAACCGTGAATTGCTTCATACATTGCTATATCGGCACCAACATTCGCACCCGGTGCAATCCCGACAGAACCAGTCATAAGTCCAAGTATATCTGTTGCAACATCTCCGTAAAGGTTAGGCATTAACACCATGTCGAAATCTTCAGGCGCATCAACAAGTTTTGCCATACCGATGTCTATAATCCAGTCATCCGCCTGAATTTCAGGGTATTTTTTGGCAGTTTCGTAGAATACTTTTACAAAAAGACCATCTGTTATTTTCATGATGTTGTCTTTGATCATACATGTAATTCTTTTTCTGCCGTATGCTTTGGCATATTCAAATGCGTACTGGCATATTTTTTCACAACCCGGTCTTGTAATGATTTTAAGACACTGTGTTACTTCCGGTGTTTGCTGGTGCTCTATCCCTGCATATAAATCTTCTTCATTCTCACGAATAGTGACAACATTCATACCCGGGTATCTTGAAGGTATAAACGGATCATAAGAGATAGCCGGACGAACATTCGCATACAAACCAAGTGTTTTACGGATAGTTACATTTAAACTTTTGTATCCGCCTCCCTGAGGTGTTGTAATAGGTGCCTTGAAAAGCACTTTGTTCTTTTTGATAGACTCCCATGCTTCATCAGTAATTCCTGAAGTATTTCCTGCAAGGTATACTTTCTCTCCAACATCAATGTGTTCCCACTCTACATCTGCGCCGGCAGCATCAAGTACTCTGATACTTGCATCCATAATCTCAGGACCGATTCCGTCTCCGCGTGCTACTGTAATAGTTCTTTTTGCCATTTTAATTCTCCTTAATAAAATCCTTCATAATATTTGAGAAATCATCATTTTGATAATGATTTCCACCTACATTTGAAAACATGCCGGTATTTTAATAAAAATAAAAGATTAAGTCTTTACAGGTTTTATTGTTAAAATTATCTATTTTTAATCTGTTTATACACAAATATTATTCTAAATATCTTCAATTTTTATTCAGAATTTTTACTTTTGAAAAACTGACCATTCTGAATATGCCTGTTTTAAAGGGTTTGTGTTAAAACTTGATTGAGAGGTAAAAGCTTAAATCAAAATGATTGTCATCAGAGAGATATTTGTTCTTTTTGTAGATTGCGTAGGGTGGTTGGGTCGTTGTTTCGTATTCGCTGTTTGGAAGCCATTCTGTGTAAACCCAGTATAAAAAGTGTAAAAAATCTCCATCGGCACCGGTAATGTCAAATTTGGCATAGACACCTTTTGCAATGTTGAGTTTTGGCAGTCTTTCATAATCAATTTTGCTTTTATCATTGACTTTTATGCAGGCGACATACTGGCACTCTTCAAGGTGTGTGACCGTAGGGTTGTCATGAAAAAGGGCAATATGCTCGTAGTCTTTGATATTGTTGCTGTAGGTCCATGTCTGCACTTTCTGCCAGGTTTGTTTGATTTGGTCATTGTAGCCGTTGTGTCGCATATAGTAAACTTCGATTTGCGGCATATTGACTATAGTTGCTTCAATGTTATTATAGTTTGCATTGGAGGCGATTGCTTTTTTTGATTCTGCAAGAATAGTTTGGGAGTACTCTTTGTGTCCGCCTTTTTTCCATGCCGTAGGAGTCATGGAAAATCTCTCTTTAAAAACACGAATGAAAGAGGTCTGTGAGCTGTATCCGCACAAAGCGGCTATCTGGGTGATAGTGGAATATTTGTTTGTCAGCAGCAAAGAAGAGGCTTTTTGCAACCTGATAGATTTGATGCTTTCATAAATATTTCTTCCGAAAACCTCTTTGTAGATCTTGTGCATATAGACTTTGCTGATGTTAAACTGCTGGGCCAGCTCATCCATATTGATGTCGGTATCAATATGTGTATATATATAGAAGAGTATATCATTTGATATCTGTGTTTTTTTATTGAGTGTTTCTCGCTTCATGATGTAAATTATAGCAAAAATTACTGTGAATGATTTGCTTTAGAGAAGTTTCAAAGCATTTTGCACATCTGCTTTTTCTATTTTTGTTTTGCCTTCGCCAAAATGCGCTTTTTTCTTGAGTTTGCCAAAGTAAGATGTGTCTCCGCCAAGCTTTACATGTAAAGCCAGTGCCATGGCAGTGATGGGATGTCCTGCATTGGGGCTCTCGTGCTTTTTTCCGTCTGCATAAAAAGCAAAAATGTTTTTTTGTTTTGCAAGAAGCATAATAAGCAGTGCCGTCAGCCTTGAGGGAATGAAGTTCGCAATATCGTCAAGTTTTGCCGCACATTTGCCGAATTTTTCATATTTCTCATTTCTGTAGCCGACCATAGAGTCCATTGTGTTAACGGCTTTGTAAATGACAATGCCCGGCAGATTAAACAGCAGCAGATAAAAGAGCGGGGCGACAACGCCGTCACTCAGATTTTCGGCATAGGTCTCAATCGCTGCCTTATAGACATCACTTTCACTCATCTCCTGCGTGTCGCGTGATACCAGCATGGCAATAGCTTCTTTTTTGTTCTTTACATGTAAGACATTCCGTACAGAGTCTCGCAGCATCTTATGGGCGATAAACATGGAGGCAATAAAGGAGCTGATGAGAATGTTTACAAAGGTGTTGAAAAGCTGCAGATAGAGGTAGAGTGAAACAGTGAAAAAACTCATAGTTCCCAGCACAAACAGAACTAACAAACAGCCGCGTGTTACAGAGTCCTTGTAAAATTTTTCCTCAAAAAAAGTGATAATCTCTCCTATAACGATTACAGGATGTTTTATGAAGGAGAACTCCCCGAATTTTCTGTCGATGAGGTAGGCAAAGAGTGCGATGAAAATATTATGTATCATCCAGTGCCTTGTGGATAGCGTCTATGTTTACATGTAAAGCGATATGCTCGGCAAAGTCGGCAATGGTCTCTTTTTTAAATGCTTTAAAATTATAACCTTTGTACTTTTTGTTGAGTCTGTGAAAAACTTTATAGCGAAAGGCATCGCTTTCAAAAAGCCCGTGAACAAAGGTGCCGTAGAGGTTTTTCTTTTTTTTGGCACGTTTTTTGGCGACAGCGTTGTGAATCTCATATCCTTTTACCATAACGCCTTGGAGGTTATAACAGCCTTTTTGTACAATTTTTTCTTTTTGAAAAACAACATCTCCTTTAAAACGTCCAAATCCCTGTGTCACTTCTTTTTCTGATTCTATATGCTCGGGGTCAAGAATTTGCTCAAACAGCATCTCATAACCTCCACAGATCGCTATGACGTGTCTCTGTTTGTCATCTAAGAGAGTTTCAAAACCGCGTTTTTTCAGCCAAAGCAAATCATCGACAACCCGCTTGCTTCCGGGAATGATGAGCAGATCATAATGTTTTGCTTCATTCACACTCTCAATAAAGTTCAGCTCAATTTCCGCATCCGCAACAAGAGGCTCAAAATCAGTAAAGTTACTGATGTGCGGAAGTTTGACAACACCGACTTTTATGATGGATTTGGAAGTGTCCTGTGTGTAGCCCATCAGTGAAGCAGAGTCTTCAAAGCCGAGATTAAAGGGTTTAAAAGGAACGACACCTAAAACTTTGATGCCAAAATCTTTCTCAATGATTTGGACCCCCTCATCAAACAAAGACATGTCACCCTGAAATTTATTGACAATTACACCGATGACATTTTTACGCAGTTTTTTCGGCAAAAGATTGTAAACTCCGTAAATGGAGGCAAAAACACCGCCTCTTTGAATGTCTGCGACAAGTACTATCTTTGTTTGAAATTCCTGGGCTACATAGATGTTTGAGAGGTCTTTGCTCATCAGATTGAGCTCAACCGGACTGCCCGCCCCCTCGGCAATGATACAGTCATACTCTTTTTGCAAAGAAGCAAATGCTTTTTTGACGATGGGTTTGAGCCGGTTTATGTCTTTGTAATAGCTCCAGACATCCGTATCGCCGACACTTTTACCGTTGATAATCATGTGGGCTCTGCTCGCTCCGCCTGATTTTAAGAGTATGGGATTAAAAAGAGGGGTAGTTTTGAGCCCGATAGATTCGGCAGCAAAGGCCTGAGGAATGGCTATTTCACCGTTGTCAATGTCGGTAACAAGCGAATTGTTCGAGACATTCTGTGCTTTGAAAGGGGCTACATGTAAACCTCTGTGATGTAAAAGATAGGTCAGGGCAAAGGCAAGTGTTGATTTGCCCGCATCACTGCTGGTGCCGAATATGCTCAGAGAGTGCATAGCTTATTTGCGCCACAGCATTTGCAGTGTATCGAGTTCTTGAAGAAAGCTGTCTGCTTTGACATAGCCGTTAACAATAAGCAGTGTTTTTTGCGTAGCAGGGTCAACGAAAAAGATACGGGGGCTAAAGGGTGCTGGAAATTTTTCGGCAGGGTATTCTCCCTCATCAAAATTCTTATATACAAGCACAACAACCACTTCTTTGTTTAAGCGTTTATGCACTGTCGGATTGGTAAAAGTGCGGTCTTCGAGACGGTCGCACCAGGGACATTCTGCTTTGGTCACGACAAGCATCAGGGGACGCTGCTCTTTTTTTGCTTTGGCAAGGGCTGCGTAATAATCGCGTTGAAAGCCCATTTTCTGGGCGTATTCGTCCAAATCAGCGCGAGCGAAAAGGCTAAAGGCTACGAGTAGCAGGCTAAGTATAATTTTCATTGGTTTTCTCCTGGGTAAGTTGTAAGTGCATTTTGCAGCGCTGTATGTGATTGTTTGTCTTTTACGGCAAAGCGAAGCCATCTGTCTGTAAGATAATCAAAACTGCCGCAGGTTCTGACGAGTATCTTCTGTCTGAGCAGATGAGAAAAAATTTCTTCCGCCTGTGATGATTGTGTCAGAATGAAGTTTGCATCACTTTGGACAATCTGTTCAAAAAGTCCGCATTTTTTTAGAATATCAAGCAGTTCCTGTTTTTGTATCGTATGCAGTTGGCGGCTTTTTTCTCTAAAAGTTTTATCGCCAAGACGTTTTTGCAAAAATGCCGCATCGAGTGAAGAGATATTCCAAAGCGGCGGATGCAATTTTGTGATATTTTTTTTGTTTGAAAAAACAGCACCGATTCGCACCCCTGCACAGCTGTAAAATTTGGAAAATGACTGAACGATATAGAGTTTTTTATAGTTTTGAATCATCTGCCGCAAAGAGGGATGACTCTCAAACTCCAAAAAGCTTTCGTCCAAAATAACGGTACATTTTTGCTTTTTCCAGTAAGCAAAAAGTGTTGCAAGTTCGTAAAAACTCCCTTCGGGCGTAGAGGGGTTGACAAAAACAACAATGGACTTTTTTGCAACGGTTGCGTCGATATTTTCAATTCGGTTGATTTTGTAAACATCTTTTTTGCTTTGGAGGGCCGCTTTTTCATATTCGCCGTACAGAGGTGCATACAAAGTGACTTTTTTTTGTTTCAATGCCTCAAACAAAGCATAAACAGCGGCAGTCGCTCCGTTATACAAAGAAATTTGTGATTTTTTCAAATCATAATTGTGTGCAATGGCCGTTTTGAGTGTTGTGTAATTGCTTTGGGCATATTTTGCAATGGTACTATTGGTTACATGTAAAGCACTCTGGGGTTGATAAAGATTGATGTTTGATGAAAAGTCTATAATCTCATCACTGCTGCATCCGAGTTGTTTTGCATATTTATATATATTGGCACCGTGTTTCATACGCGGATTTTACCAAAAGTTTACTAACTTTACTTGGTTTGAAAGAAAAACTTTAAGCGACATTTTGTGTGTTATGTACGAAAATTAACAAATAACACACATTTATATTGACAGTTAATTGTGTGATTTAAGGTTGTTCTACCTATAATGTGCGTTAATAAATAGTTATCCGCTCACTGCGTGACCGGATAACGGGGGCGCGGGTTGAACACCCGCTAGTCATCTGTCGCACAGCGCCAGATAACAAGCGGGAGGAATGAGCAACAACATCAGAAAATAAATTTTCAGATGTCGCCGTCATTCACCCGCGCCCCCGTTAACTTACTAAAAGGAACTTACATGGCAATATTCGATTTCGATACTATAAATAATAATTTAGAAAAAATTGATAGAACGAGCTTTCAAGTTGAAAATATACTTGAAAGAACGAATCTTCAAGATGCATTGAAAAAACAAATTGATATTATTGCTCCTGATTGTCTTGTTATTTCAGAAGAATTTTCCGAATGGGATGGAAGCAAAAGGAGAATAGATTTATTAGCTATTGATAAAGAAGCTAATTTAGTTGTTATTGAATTAAAAAGAGATGAAACTGGTGAACATATGGAACTTCAAGCAATTAGATATGCTTCAATGGTTTCAACATTGACATTTTCAAGAACTGTAAAAATTTATCAAAAATATTTAGATAAATCAAACATATCAGAAGATGCAGAAAACAATCTTTTAAAATTTTTAGAATGGGATGAAAACCAAGCTGATGATTTTGCATTAGATGTAAAAATAATTTTAGTTTCTTCAAATTTTTCAAAAGAAATTACAACATCTGTGATGTGGTTAAATGAAAGAAATATTGATATCAAATGTATAAGGCTTGTTCCCTATAAACTTAATGAAAAAGTTTTAATTGATGTACAACAGATAATCCCTTTGCCTGAAGCTGAAAACTATCAAATTCAAATTAAGCAACAAGTTTCACAAAGACGAGAAGCAAGACAGACAGATAAGGACTATACAAACTATAAATTTCAAGGTGAAATTTACAATAAAAGAAAGTTAGTCCTTGCTGTAATGAAAAAATATTTTGAAGACAATACGCCAAATGATATTGAAGACTTTAGAAAAAACTTTTCAAATCAAAGACTATTTGCACCTCTACAAGATGCAATTGAGAAAGCGAATAAACATGGACAACCAAGACACTTCTTGAAAGATGGAGAGCCTGTAACAATTGGAAATGAAGAATATGCTATTTCAAATCAATGGGGAGTTGGAAACATAGAAGACTTTGTTAACGACATGCGAAAGCTAGGATATCAGATTGACGAAAGTTAACAAGTACGAGGAACGCAATAATTTACCCTAACGGGAAAATTATCGCTCACGACAAACGTTATCTTACACAAGGAACCTCAAAATGACAAAACAAGATTTAGCATCAGCATTAAAAAGAATGTATGAAAATAATTTAGATGATGGGCCAACAATGATAAGACTTTTTGGAATTCAATATTCAGAAGAGTTAAAAAACTGTAATGCTTCAAATAAAGAAATTATTGAAATATCGGGCATTGATAAAGGCCCTTCATATCAAGCAGAGATTAGCAAAGGTATTAAACTAGCTAAATATGTTCAAATCAAATAGTCAAGGGTATTAATGAGAGAAGCATATCAAACATTTTTTCAACATTTTAAAATAGATTTTCAAGATATTATAGAATTTGGCGTTGAACTAGATACAATTTATCCAAAACCAGATGAAATTAAAGTAGAATGGAAAAGCTTAATTAACTCTATTCAAAACAATAATGAAGTATTTATTAGAGGATATGGAAGAGATGCAAAAGGGACATATTTATATCAAGAATTATTCAAAATTATATTAAATAATAACAATATTAAAAAAGATTCAACTAATAATACTAAACCTACACAATTATTACAAAAGATAACTGGATTTTCTAAAACAATAAAAAAAGATAATGAAAAAAAGAAAAAAATCAGTAATTATCAAGTTACACATATATTTGGAAAAACTAAAAATCCTTTTTTATTTACAGCACCTTGGAATATAGTATGGAAATCAAAAATTTTAGACCCCTTCACAGGACATGAATCAAAAGGTGAAAATACTGAAGAGTATAAAATTGCATTTATAAAAAAATCAAAAGAACTGTACTCTGAATTTATAGATGAATACAATAGTTTAGCATTAAAATATTTTTCTGAAGATAAATTAGAAAAAGCATTTGACATAATGGAAAATAGTTTAGATATTGATAAAACAACCTTCAACAAGTTTAAAATTGATGCTAAAAACGAGTTAAAACCCATAGAATAAAGAATGGTTTAAAAAGATAACAAAACAGAGTATCCAATAAATTACCTAGCGGAAATTTATCGGCTATCTTCAACCGTTATCCGCTCACTGTGTGACCGGATAACGGGGGCGCGGGTTGAACACCCGCTAGTCATCTGTCGCACAGCGCCAGATAACAAGCGGGAGGAATGAGCAACAACATCAGAAAATAAATTTTCAGATGTCGCCGTCATTCACCCGCGCCCCCGTTGTACAAAGAGAAAAGGAAAAAATATGGGATTAAATTTATCAGATACTTTAGTTATTGGAGTTACTGCTACTGCTCTTTTTGATTTAAGTGAAGCTGATGCTGTTTTTAGAAAAAAGTATAAAGAAGATAAAGATACTGCAATATCTGAATACCGTCAATTTATGCTTACAAGAGAAGACCAAGATTTACAAGATGGAACAGGTATGCCACTAATTAAAGCACTTCTTCAACTAAATAAATATAAAAAAAATACTGATAAAAATTTACTTATTGAAGTTGTAGTTATGTCTCGAAATAGTCCAGAAACTGGTATTCAAGTTTTTAACAATATAAGAAGTAAAAAACTAGGCATTACACGACATGCTTTTACAGGTGGAGAATCTGTAACAGATTATCTTGAAGCTTTTGATGTAGATTTATTTTTAACAACAGATATTAAAGATGCTCAAAGAGTACGAGATTCAAATACTTGTGCTGTTGCATTAGTAAAAGAACCACCTACAGATATAGAAAAAATACCTGAAGGACAAGTTAGAATAGCATTTGATGGTGATGCTGTAATCTTTGATGAAAGTAGTGAAATAGTTTTTAAAGCTAAAGGTATTGAAGAATTTTATAAAAATGAAGATTCAAAACAGAATGAACCAATGATAGAAGGTCCTTATGCTAGTTTACTAAGAAAACTTGCAAGATTACAAGATAGATTACCATTTAGTGTCGAATATTCTCCTGTTCGTATTGCGATTGTTACAGCTCGTAATGCTCCTGCTGAAATGAGAGTAATTAAAACACTTCGTGCATGGGGTGTTTATGTTGATGAAATATTTTTTCTTGGAGGACTTGACAAATCGAAAATATTAAGAGCGTTTAAAGCTCATATATTTTTTGATGATCAAGATACACAATTAGATGAAACTTCACATTATATTCCATCAGGAAAAGTCCCTTATACTAGTGATTCTGTATTAAATAGTAAAACAAAAATTTCTAAAAACATTGTATTCAAACAGACTACATAAACATGTACAACAAAACATAGTAGCCAATAAATTACCTAACGGAAATTTATCGGCTATATTCGACCGTTGTGTGAGGATAAAAATATGAAAAATATAATTTTAGTTATACTTGTTGCTGGTCATTTACAAGCAGGAAATTTACTTGTTGATGGATCAAAAGCATGGGAACAAATTGAAAATGGTAATAAAAATTACAATAGTTTAGCTCTTGGATTTTACATGGGAACTATAAGTGGTGTTTCAGCATCTTTAGATGGTAAGCAATTTTGTATTCCGAAAGATATTAGCAATAATCAGCTATGTGCAATTGTAAGAAAATATATAAAAAACAATCCGGAAGAATGGAATAATGGCAATTGGATGATTTTCTCTTCTTTAGGACAAGCCTTTCCATGCAAAAAGAAAAAATGAATTAGTAAATATTAAAGAGAGATTAGATAATATACAATAAAAACAAGTATAAAGGGTGTTTTATACCAACAATATCAATGTTTTATGGAATCATTATTAGAATGTATTGTGCTCCAAGAGAGCATAACCCTCCACATATTCATGTATATTATCAAGATGATAAAGCTGTTATAGATATTCAAAAGTGTGAAGTTACGTAAGGAAAACTACCAAAAAACAAGTTGAAAATTGTTTTGGCATGGGTTGAAATCCGAAAAGAAGAGTTAATGGCAGATTGGACTTTAGCTCAAAATGGTGAACTGCCATTTAAAATTGACCCTTTAAAATAGGAGGATAGCATGTATTTATCAGTCAAAGAGGTAAAACCTTTAAATAATTATCTTTTATTGTTAAAATTTGAAAATCAAGAAGAGAAAATATTTGATGTAAAACCCTATCTTAACACAGGGAAGTTCCAAGAACTAAAAGATGAAAATTTGTTTAAAAGTGTAAAAGTATGCTTTGATAGTATTGAGTGGGATAACCAGTTAGATTTAGACCCAGAACTTTTATATGAAAAGTCATACAACAAAACAGAGTAGCCAATAAATTACACTCCCTATGTTTGAATATCTTTCATACTTTACTACTGATTGACTTGTTGTCTTAGCTTTTAGAAGGCACTATACATTTCTTTGGCACGTTTTGTTTTTTTGTCATGGTTTATTCGCAGAAGGGCATAGAAGTTTGCTGCTATGTTGCGCTGTTTTTGTAGCTTTGCTGTGGTGATTTTTTTATTTCTTTTTTGGTTGTATGTCGCCAAGAACATTTTTGTGTAGAGTTGCCTGTTTTTTGGATTGAAAGAGAGCAGGGCTACGCTCGCGTCAAAGGCAAACTCTCCCAAACCGCCGTCTATAAAATCAAATACGGCTATGTTGTTTTTGTGAAAAAGGGTATTGTCTTTGAAAATGTCTCCATGGATGAAACCTTCGTTCTTTTGGCGTAAATTTTGCAGTGAGCAGAGCTTTTTATAATAATAAAAATGATTTTTCTTTACAAAATCCAGCATACTGTTGATATTGTATGCGTTTAAAAAAGGAGAAGCATCCGTAAAATCTTTACTCACAGTATGAAATTGTGCCAAAAATCTTGCGAGTGCGCGAATATGGAAGAGTTGTATGTTTTTTGGCATACTGCCCTGGAGTTTTGAGTAGAGATACCAGCCATTTTTTTCTTCCAAAAACTGCGGTGTATTGAGTTTACATGTAAAGAGATGCTTTAAAAGTGCCTGTTCTGTTTGCACCTTTTTGCCCGTCTCTCTTTCATATTTTTTTAAAATATAGCTGTTTTTGCTGTTTTTTACAATGTAGGTTGTATCCATTATGCCGTTTGTTGTGGGGATAATTTGCTTAAAACCATAGTCGGGAAAAATCCGACATAGTTGTTCAAGCGTTAATTCTGTTTTGACACCCATTTAAACCTGGCAGACTTTCATAATCTTTGCCCAGTCCAGGTCAAAATGTTTCTCGACATAGGCTCTGTGATGCGGTACACTGCATCCGGAACAGTCTTGATGTATTTTATCTCCGTAGACACCCTGTCTGCCGTCTTTTGAATCAATATCACAAAAACTGTACTGTGTTTTTTCTTTTACTTTTTGAATGCCTTCGTCATTAAAACGAAAATTCGGACAGGAACAAAGATAGCAGTTGAGATTCTCCATATCATGGCATTTTTTATTTTTGGCATAAAGCGGACAAAAGTCACTCTCTTTTTCTTTCATGTTTTCAAAATCAAAGTAGTCGATGATCTGCTGTTTTTTGAAGTTTTGTGCTAAAAGTTTATCTACAATCTTTTTATGTTTTTTTGCATGGTTTTGTACCCAGTCAATGTAAGCCAACTAAAGTTCCTTTTTTTGAAATTATAGTATAATTTGGAATAAACAAATTAAAGGATGCAAAAATGCATATAGAAGCAGGCGTAGTTGAAGGCGCTAAAATGTTTTTGAGCTATGGAACTGCAACAGCAGTGCTTGGAGCTACAGCAAAAACAGCGTATGACAATATCAAGGAAAATGGTGCTTTGTCTTTAGTATTTAAAAGTATAATAGCAACGATTATAGTATTTTGTTGTTTTGAAGTTTTACCACACTACCCAATAGGTGTAAGTGAAGTGCATCTTATTTTAGGAACAACCATATTTTTAGTATTTGGCATTGCTCCTGCCGCAATTGGTTTGGCTTTGGGACTTTTAATTCAGGGACTTTTCTTTGCTCAGTTTGATTTGCCTCAGTATGGCATCAATGTAACAACGCTTCTTGCAAGTATGTTTGTTTTAAATATAGCAGCAAAAAAAGTGATACCGGAAGGTGTGGCATATAAAGATATAAGCTATACACAACTCTTAAAACTTTCTGTTGTCTGGGAGGGGAGTATTGTTTCATGGGTTGCTTTTTGGGCACTTTATGGGCAAGGATTTGAAGTTGAAAATTTACAAAACATTGCTACTTTCGGTGCGGCGTACATGTCTGTGATTATTATAGAACCTTTGGTAGACATTGCAGTTTTAACTGCCGTAAAAGCTTACGACAAAACAAATGAATGTGCATTTTTATTTGACAAAAAACTTTGTCATGCGTAAAAGAAATCAGGATTTTATAATCCTAATTTCTTGAGCTCTATCTCAATATTTTTTCTAAATATTTCTCGAACTTCTTCTTGCTCTATGAGGTTGAACTTTTCATCTTGTGTGATTGGCTGAACAATACTTGCATCTGCATACTCGCTCACTTCTTCACATATCTCTTTCATATCTTTGTCGTAGTGATTCCCACTGACCAGAAGCATAGGAACAATTTGAACTTTTCGCTCTTTATCACCTTGCGTGAGTTTGAGTATGTCGCGTTTGATGGCATCTTTTACAGCATAAAATGGAAACTCTCCCTCTAAGGAACAGGTGAGATTTCTTTCATTGAGCATTCTTAAAAAGTTTGCTGCGTAACTGACAGCTTCAAGTCCACCGATATTTAAAACAGGAACACCATGGATGATATAAAGGTTAATAATGTCTTCTTTTTTCTGTCGTATACGTTCATCAAGTGCTTTAAGATAAAGTGATGTCTCTTTTGTTTTTTGTAATAGAGGGTTCGTATATCTAATATTTGCTAAAGAAAACTCCCGAAATCCTTTAACCATTCTCATAAGGACTTCATGTTCATCTGTCGGGAAAATATTTACACTTACTATGATATAACGCTTATAACCCTCCATATCAACATCTGCCATCACCTGAGGAAGATTTTTATATACTTCGCCTTTTTTTGCCAACTCTTTAATGACCATTTTTGAAGAAAATGCAGTAAAAACAGGAATCTCTGTAAAGGAGTCTTGTATAAATTTTTCAAACTCCAAATATTTTTCCTGCTCTATCACCGAACCAAAACAGGAGAGAATTATTGCCGTGCCTTTGTTATAATGTCTATATCGTTTCATAATACACCAATCTAATTTTTTGCAAATTATAGGATAAAAAGTTGAAAAAAGCATTATTAATCTCTGCAATCGCATCCAATCAAGGAAAAACACTTCTTACCATGGCTCTCTTGTATCATTATAAGAAGAATGTACGCCCTTTTAAGTGTGGGCCGGATTTTATTGATCCGCAGTTTCACGAACGTATAGCCGGTATTCCATCTGTTAACCTTGATGGATACATGATGAATCAAGTGCAGCTGCAATGGATGTTAACAAAGTATTTTGACAAAGATGTTGCCATTTTGGAAGGTGTTATGGGTTACTATGACGGAATGGACAAGGGTGCAAGTGCTTATGATGTGGCAAAAACTCTCAATATTCCTTCTCTTTTAATTCTGGATGCAGGCGGCAGTTACATAACTGTTGCTGCAGTTTTAAAAGGTTTGCTCTTCTTTAGAAAAGACAATACGATAAAAGCAGTAGTGCTCAACAAAATTTCTTCTGCCATGCACTATGAACTCGTAAAAAAGCATATAGAAGCAGAGTGTGAAGGGATTGTAGTCTGTGGTTGGATACAAAAGGGATTACAAACTTTAAATGCAACGCACTTGGGGCTTGATTTAAAAGAACTAGATTCTTATATGGTAGAAAAAATTTCAAAAGAGGTATTGGAACATATTGATATAGAGCAGTTAGAATCTGTTATGAAAACTGTTTTAGAAAATGTTAGTGTATACCCCTTTGAGAAAGTAATAAAAAGAGATGAAAAATGTGTACTTGTGAAAGATGAAAACTTTTCTTTTGTGTATCATGACAATATAGAGTTTTTAAAAGAACTTTACAAAGAAGTGCAATTTATAAGCAGTACAAAAGATGAAGCAATTCCAGATGATGCAGATCTTGTGATATTACCGGGTGGCTATGTGGAGACAGATAGCCATTATGCAAAAATAAAAGATTCACATAATTTTAAAAACTCTTTGAAAGAGCACGTCAAAACTAAAAAAGTTTATGCAGAATGTGCCGGGTTTATTTATCTTGGTGAGACTTGTGATGAAAAAAAGATGAGTAAAATATTACCTATAACCTTTACACTCACAAAGAAACGTGAGCGTTTGGGTTACTACAAATGTGAGTTTGATGGAGAGGTCATCAAAGGACATGCTTTTCACTATTCTAAAATTATTGATGCACCAAAAACAGATATAAAGCTCTATAAAGTTTCAAAAAAAAGTGCAAAAGAGGGAGGCTATAGACAAGACAATATTTTTGCTACCTATTTACATACAATGTGGCGTATTAATTTTTGTATGTGACGCATTTATCTAAAAGTTTTTCACGTTCCCAGCCTAAAGTTTTAAGCTCACTCTCTTGATAAAATTCATCTACATAGCCTACACAAAGGTAGGCTATAAGGCGTGAGCCTTGTTTTACATGTAAAGTATTGAGCACTTTTTTCTCATCGAGTATGCTCACCCAACCTATGCCAATGTTTAAGGCTCTTGCCATAAGCCACATATTTTGAACGGCACAGACAACACTATATTCACCCATTTTTTCCATGCTGGTCATTCCCAAAATATTACCTTGTTTTGGTTCATAGAGTACAGCAATGTTCAGAGGGGCTTCTTTTATGCCCTCTAATTTTAATTTTTTATAAAGAGGGTTGTCTTTGAAGATTTTTTTCGCCTTTGTGTTTTCATGGTCAAAATTTTCTATAAGTCTTTGTTTTATGTTTTTGTCGCTGATGACTATAAATTTCCAAGGCTGCGAGTAACCCACAGAAGGTGCCGAAATAGCTGCTTCTAAGATCATATTGAGCTTTTCTTTTTCTACTGCTTTGTTTATAAATCTGTTTCCTCGGACATCTCGTCTAGCTTTTATAATATTTAAGAGTTTGTCAGCATCGTCTTTTGTAAAGTTCATACGTAATTATACTGTGTTATAATCCTTATTAAAAAAAAAGAAGAGAATGTATGGACTTTATTCTGGAAGAACCCCCTATAAATATCGGTGCAGATATTAGCGAAAAATCTTTTGAAATGATAGAAGATGAAATTGTTTCTTATCCGAAATACCATGAATTTGATGAAAATGAAAAAGCACTTGTTGCAAGACTGATTCATACAACAACCTGTTTTAATGAGGTTATAGACAATATTTACTTTAGCAAAAACGCGATGCTTAAACTCAAAGATCTGTTGCAAAACAAAGCAAAACTCATTGTTGATACCAATATGATTCGATCAGGATTGAGCCAGTTTTATTTAAATAAGTATGAGAACGAAGTTATCTGTTATGTCAATGAACCCGAAGCTTTTGAAATGGCAGAAAAAAATGCTACAACCCGTTCTTATGCAGCAGTAGAACTTGCAATACAAAAGTTTCAAAACGAGCCTATGGTTTTAGCCTGTGGAAATGCTCCGACGTTTATTTATGCAGCGGTAAATACATTGATAAAAAATAAAGTAAATCTTGAAAATGTCATGTTTTTACTTTTTCCTGTTGGTTTTGTCAATGTGGTCGAATCTAAAGAGTATGGAAAAAAATTTATAGAGCATTTTGGTGCTGAGGGCATTATTCTACAAGGCAGATACGGTGCATCAACGATGGTTGTCGCATCACTGCATGCAGCCTATAAGCTTATAAAAGACTTTGACACAGGGCAAGGAAAATATAATGGCAAGTAGTCTGATAAATTCACATTCAAGTTCAAAATACGGTAGTAACCCAGTAAAAAAAGGTGAAGTGCGTCTGAATGAAATGGGCAGTGAAGTGGTTGAAGGCTATACATGTAAACCAAAAAACTATGATAAAAATCGCCCAATTATGCACTATAAAACACTGCTCCTTTTGTGCGATGACGAGCGATGTGGTAAAGCGGGCAAAGATGACAGGGCAACACATTTGCGTGAGATTCTAAAGGAGATGGGGCTTAATAAGGGAGAAAATCGTATAAAGATAAGCCGTACAGGCTGTTATGGAGCATGTAGATTTCGCCAAGTTTGTCAAGTAACAGAAAATACGCAGGCAAATGGTAATGCAAAAAACAACGCACTTTGGTTACGGCACACACATAATTTTACAGACAAGCAGTGGCGAGAACTTTTTAAGCTTTTAAGTGAAGATAAAATTCTTTTAGAGATGTTGGATGAGAAGTATTTTATTCCTATGAAGGTTTATAACTAAATTCGCATGAGTGAAAAACTAAAGTCGGGGTACACAACAGGAACACATGCAACAGCAGTGTTTTTAGCGACTTTGTATGAATATTTTGGTAAGCTTCCTATGCAAAAGTTGTCAGTAGTGTTGCCACAGGGTGCAGAAGCACTTATAGATGTTGGGCAAAAGGAGAGGCTTTGTTATGTTAGTGTTAAAGGTGATAATGACGATATTGATGTAACCAAAGGATGTGAAATTAGCTGTAAACTTTTAAAACAAAAACCGCAAAAGATTAAAGAACAAATGCCCTCACTCCTAAAAATTAAGAATACAAAAGTCTATGTTTATGCCGGAGAAGGGATAGGAATCGTCACAAAAAAAGGGCTGAAAATCAGTCCTCCGCATCCTGCAATAAATCCTGTACCTCTTGCCATGATGCTGGAAAATGCACAAAGTATTGTAAAAGAATCGAAAGAAGTTTTATATGCCGTGTTTAGTGTTAAAGATGGAGAGCACATAGCAAAAGATACGGCAAATGCAAAGGTTGGCGTAGTTGGCGGCATTTCTATTTTAGGTACCCGAGGCATTGTTAAGCCGGTTTCTTCTTCTGCGTATATTGATTCTGTTACAGCTGAAATAGATGTCGCAGCGGCAGAGTCACAGGAGGAAATTATTTTTACTCTTGGTAATTCTGCGCATGATTTTGCGAAAAAATATTATAATGAAAGTTCTATTATAGAGATTGGTAATTTTGTGTATGATGCATCTTCTCGGCTGAAAAAACACAGAATAAAAAAATTGATATTTATAACAAGTGTTGCAAAAATGTGTAAAGTAGCACAGGGTTTTAAAAATACACATAACAAATATGGCAGTATTGATTTTGATGAGGTGAAAATTTGGTTAAATTCAGAACTGAATTTTAAACTGGGCAATGAAGAATTTGTAACCTTAAAAGGAGTTTTACAAACTCTGCCGGATGAGTATAAAGAGCCATTTATAAAACTTTTAGGGTATAAATCTGCTTTGAGATTGAAAGAGTGGTTTTTAGAGCTTGGTTTACATGTACACGAGGTTGAAACAATTACTTTGCCAAATGAGATAAAGGAAAGGCTAAAATGGTAACAATAGCAGGCTCAGGGATGGGTGAATATAATTTTAAGAATATAGATGTTGATTTCTCAAAATTTGATATGATTTTTTGCGATCAAAACTATGAAACCCCTTTGCCAAATGTGACAAAGGGAAATTTTAAAGTTGTCAAAGAAGCAATATTAAATAATCTTGACAAAGAGTTACTCTATGTAGTCAGTGGTTCACCTACTTTTTTTTCTGGGGCAATTTTAATTATAAATGCACTTAAAAAACAAAAGATTGCTTTCAAAATTATTGATAACACTTCAAGCCTTAATTATATGTTAGCTCATGAGGGTGTAAGTCTTGTTAAAACAGGCATTATAACTTTACATGGAAAAAACTTTGTGGATTTACAAAACTTTTTGACAAAAGAGTACACTTTTATTGTTTGTGATAATGATACACCTCGTGTTTTGTCGCAGGCTATAAGTTTTTTAGATGAAGATGACATAAGTATTACACTTGGTGAAAAGTTTGGTTATGAAGATGAGACTTTTTCTACGACAACATTACAAAAAATGCTAGAAAAATCACCTCGTATGCCTTATTCTCTTCTTGTTAAACGAAAGTATAAGCCACTACCTAATATCTCAAGCGAAGAAAGTATTGAACATGAAAACGGGATGATTACCAAAAGCTATAAGCGACATATTTCTTTACAAAACCTTGAACTGCAGCCAAATATGCTTTTGTGGGATATAGGAGCTGGTTCTGGCTCTGTTAGTATAGACGGCTACAAACGTTATAAAGTAAAAACTATTCTTTTTGAAAAAAATCCCAAACGTTCGGCTATGATAAAAAATTCATTAAAAAAGCATAAAGTACTCGATACAAAACTTTATGAAGGCGAAGCAAGTGAAGCATACAAGAAAGAATTAAGCACGCCTGAGAGAATTTTCATCGGTGGTGGCGGACAAAAAGTGATAGCTGAACTTGAGTACCTCTATGGACGCTTAGCCAAAGGCGGTATTCTGGTAGCTAACTTTGTAACACTTACAAACCTAACACAAGCTATCACTGTTTTAAGAAAAGCAAAAATTTCTTTTGACGTTAAAAGCATTAGTCTGACAACTTATAAAATGAGCCTGCTTATGCCAGAACCTGAACGCATTATGCATCAGATTATACTAAAGAAGGAAATAAATGATTAAATTTGTAGGAGCGGGTCCAGGGGATCCTGAACTTATAACTGTAAAAGGGATGAAAGCCTTACAGGACGCTGAAGTAGTTTTATACACAGGTTCCCTTGTTCCAAAAGAGCTACTTAAGTGGTGTCAAGAGGGAACGATTATAGAAAACTCGGCAGATATGAGTTATGAGGATATTTTTAGCTTTATAAAAAAATATGCCCAGAATAAATTTGTGCGTTTGCATACGGGGGACAGCTCTATTTACTCTACCATAGCCAAACAGATAAAATTTTTAAGAAGTGAAAATATAGATTTTGAGATTATTCCGGGAGTTACTGCAGCATTTGGTGCGGCAGCATCGGCGGGTATTGAATATACTATTCCCGGAGTATCACAGACGCTTATTATCTCCCGTATTGAGGGGCGTACTCCAAATCCAGAAAGTCTGGAACAACTTTTGTCAAACAAGCACTCTTCTTTTGCGTTTTATCTCTCTATCTCACTTATACAAAAACTCAAAGAGACAGCTTATAAATTAGGCTATAGCAAAGATACACCTTGCTGGGTTGTTGAAAAAGCGACATGGTCTGATGAAAAAATTTATAAAGCCACTATTTCTACTATACAAGAGCAGGTTTTACATGTAAAGGGTGTTGCACTCATCATGTTTGGCAAATTTTTACACCAAAACTCAACGGCAGAATCTCATCTGTACGCAGACAAATACAAACAAGAGAGTCAAAGGAAATCAAAATCATTATGAAAATAGCAATAGCAACTATAAATAATCCTTCATTAGAAGCAGCAAAAAAACTTTTACCTTATCTGCAAGGACATGAATGTCATATTTTTAACAAAAGTGAAGATGGTACAACAAAAGAGGCGGCTTTTCACATTTTTACCAAAGTCGATGATATCATGCCTACGGCATGGGCTGAGTTTGACGCCATCATCTTTTTAATGGCAACGGGTGCAGTCATTAGAAAAATTGCACCACACTTAAAAGATAAAGCAACAGACCCTGCTGTGCTCATAATGACGCTTGATTTAAAAAGAGTAATTCCTTTACTTTCAGGGCATTTGGGAGGTGCAAATGAACTTGCCAATGAATTGTGCGCAAAGATAGAAGGCTGTGTGAATTTTGTAACTACGGCAAGTGATCAGATAAAAGTTCTTGCTTTTGATATGTTTGCAAAAAAGTACGGTTTTACTATCAGCAACTTAAAATCTTTAGCAGAGGTTTCCAATGCCATCATCAACAAGAAAAAAGTACAGGTAATAAGCTATCCCTGTATGATTGAGGCAGTAAAAGAGTTTGAAGGTTACAAAGAGGAAAATTTTTCTTTTTTTATGCCAGATGATTTAGGAAAGTGGGATAAAAATATACCGACTGTCTATATTACTCCGCAAAAGCTACCAAATAGTGCACTACAAATTCATCCGCAAGAGATAGTTTTAGGGCTTGGGATGAACAGAGGCACAAGTGCTGATGAAATAGACAAGGCAGTTACAAGATTTTGTTTTGAACACGGTATAAAAAAAGAACAAATTACAAAACTTGCAAGTTTTAGTGCTAAAGCGGATGAAAAAGGTTTACTTCAATATGTTTCAAACATAAACAAAGAGTTAGAATTTTTCAGCGAGGATGCCATTAATGCACTCCCTGAGAAGTTTAGCCCTTCGCAGGCGACAAAGTTTTTTAATATTAAAGGAGTGGCTGAACCGGCTTCTTTATTGGCAAGTAAAAACAGAACACTTTTTTTAAGTAAAAGAATTTACGGCGCGGTAACGATTGCCGCTTCATTTTAATATAAGGAGCAAAAACAAGATGGGAAAATTAACATTAGTCTCAACCGGCGCAGGTGGTGACAGATATTTGACACAAGAGGCAATAAACGCAATACGTGAAGCGGATTTAGTTGTAGCTTATACCAAATATGCCAAGGATTTACCAGAATTGGTAGCAGATAAAGAGGTTTTTACGACGCCAATGACAAAAGAGATAGAACGTGTTCAGCATGCCATAGATGAAGCTAAAAAAGGCAGGACTGTTGCATTGCTTTCAAATGGTGATGCAAATGTTTATGCTATGGGTTCTTTGGTTGTTGAACTTATAGATACGCTTGACTTGTGGGAAAGTATAGAATATTCGGCTTTACCTGGGATTAGTTCTGTTTTAGCACTTGCGAGTGAAGTCGGTGCGCCTATTAGTCAAGATTTTTGTCTTATATCACTTTCTGATAGGCTAACAGATGCTGGGTTGATTCAAAAACGATTACGTTTGGCTTTGGAGGGAGATTTCATTATCTCAATTTATAACCCAAAAAGTAGAAGTAGACTTGAGCCGTATGAAGGAATGCTAGAACAGTTGAAAAATATTGATGCAAATCGCCCTGTAGTAGTTGCAAGAGATTTAGGGCGTGAAAATCAGATGATAAAAATAATTACAGCAAAAGAGTTGATAGATGCAGGCGTAGAAAATGAAGATGTAAATATGTCTACGACACTGCTTATAGGAAACTCTACAACAAAACTTACAAGGGATGGCAGAGTTTTAACACCAAGAGGCTATTTAAATAAATATGACTTAAGTGGTATGCAAAAGGGTGAATGGGAAAAGATTAACTAGCGCCTTGCAAAATTGATAAAAAGGGTCATATACTTTTTGACTTTACTAATCTTTGAAGATGTGATTTTAGCATCTTCAAGATACATATTTTCAAAAGTATAAAAATTACCTTCTCCTAAAACCTCTGTATTCATTCCGATTTTTGGGCGCATTAAAATTTCTGTAGTTTTGACTTCAGATCGTGGATTTATAGGCTTAATGATGAGTTTTTCATCACCTAAACAAAGTGCTTTTTGCACTTCGGCGGAAGCGGCGCTAAATGAAGTGACACCTGCTATAACTTTACAGCTTTTATAGATTTTTTCATTTTTTTCTTTGATAATGTCAAGCAGATAGTAGATACTTGAGTAAATAGCAGCATCTCCAAGTGTGACAAAGCAGACCTTATTGTATTTTTGCAGTGTCTCTAAAATTATATCGGCCTCGTGTACCCAGTCTTCATAGTTAAAATGCATAGGTGAATAAACCGGTACAATAGTCTTGGTTACATGTAAGAGTGAAAGCGCATCCGAGACGATTTTATAGCTGATAGATTTTGTAAAAGTATTGTCTTCGCTTTTTGTAGGTACACAGATGGCATCACATTCCCTAAAAGCATTGAGTGCTTTAAGTGTCAAGAGTTCAACATCTCCTGGACCTAAAGAGACCATAGTAAGTTTTTGATTCATTGTTTTCTTTTTGTGAAATTATAACTAACTTCTTATAAAGTGTGCTTTTTGTGAATGATTTGTATGTTAGAATTAAGTTATGAAACTTTCACATTTAGAACAAATTACTGATTATTTACAAAATTTTAAAAAAATATCTGCTGCATTTCGGGTAAGCGACAGCATCATCAAAATTGTTTTTGACAAAAATGATGCGCTTTATTTTAACATGCAACGCTCGAATTCAAGCATATTCAAATGTGAAGAGTACCCGCGTTCCAAGGTCTATAATGCCCCTTTTGATGTCATTTTAGCCAAACGGTTCAACCGTGCAAACGTCTTACATGCAGAACTGCTCAATGATGATAAAATTATACGCATTAAAACCTCGCTGGCTTCTGCTTATAAAGAAGAAACAACCTATCTGCAGATAGAATTTACCGGAAAATATACCAATGTCATTATTCTGGATGAAGAGAATATTGTGCTTGAAGCACTGCGTCATGTTGATCTGTTTTCCTCTTTTCGGGAAGTTCGGGTTGGGCAAAAACTGCTGGATGTTCCGCCTGCGCCTTTTGTGGCAAAAGAGTATCCGCTTGAGGATGTGGAAGCATTTTTATACGAAGTGTATGAAAAAGAGCAAAATGTAAAACTTGAAGGATTGAAAAAGCAAAAAATTTCCCAGCTTGAGAAAAAACTGCAAAAACTGCAAAAACTTTATGCAAAACTTGATTCACAGGAGAGCCTGGAAAAAGAGGCACAGGAAAATGGGCATTTGGGCAATTTGGTGCTCTCAAATGTGCAAAACATTAAGCCTTATGCAAGAGAAATAGAACTGGAAGATTATGACGGTTCAAAAGTGCACATAGCATTGCAAAAACGCTATCCCACTCCTTTTATGATAAGTGAAATGTTCTTTTCCAAAAGTAAAAAAGCAAAACAACGTGCCAAGCATCTGCATATAGAAGAGGAGTCCCTACGCTCAAAAATAGAACATCTCAAGCGCTTTATACATGTAATCAAAGAGGCAAAAGATGTGGCAAAGATAGAGATGCTTTTGCCCAAAAAAGTACAAAACAAAAAAGTCAGGCAAAATGACTCCATAGAAGTGTTTTGGATAGAAGGCTATAAAGTGCAACTGGGAAAAAATGAAAAAGGCAATGTCGAACTTTTAAAAAATGCACGCGCAAAAGATATATGGTTGCATATGAAAGACCGTCCTTCCGCCCATGTCATCATTACCACTGACAAGCAGAATCTCCCGCAAAACATCATTTTGGCAGGGGCAAGACTTTGTGTAGAATTCAGTACCGCTTCAAAAGACCGCTTTTTGGTCGATTATACTCCCAGACGAGAAGTCACGATACAAAACGGGGCAAATGTGTTGTATAATAAGTATAAGACAATAGAGGTAGATACAAGAGCCTAGCAACAGTCGGCACTGAAGTACCGATTCCGGAAAGTTTCGGAACCTATCCTTTAGAGTGGGCTGAGAATGGCGAAAAGGTAGCAATAGCCGGCACTACAGTACCGATTCCGGAAAGTTTTGGAACCCATCCTTTAGGGTGGGCTGAGAATGGTGAAGAAGTAACAACAGCCGGCACTACAGTACCGGCTTTGTGAACCAAAAGGAAGGAGGAGCCTATGAGTGTCGGAGCTATCGGAAATGTAGTCTTGGTAAACCAGATGACACCTGCCGTCACACCTTTGCAGGGCAATCAATATGTCCGCTTTGATTTGCAAAACCTTGCCGCGCAGGCTGCTGTGCAGGAGAAAGAAAAAGAGATAGAAGAGGTCCGTCCTACCGAAGAGAGTCATGCAATAGACCCAGACCGTGAACACCAAAGAGAAGAAGCAGATCAGGAAACAAACAATCTTCCAAAAAACCAGGGGCATGAAATTGTTGAAGAAAAGAGTGAGGACGAACCGGACGAACCACTGCATCTATTAGATATTAAAGTCTGATTAGATATAATATTTTATCTGAAAAATTTGTAGGGATCTTTTATGAGCATATTACGAGATAGTAGAGAGCGGATAGTCACAGGATTGGCACTTTTGGCCGTTGTGCTGATTGTCGGATTGATAGACAATTTTTTTGTTATGTGGCTTTTTCTTGGGACTGTATACATTTTGGCTTTTAAAGAGGCTGTGGTGCTTTTTGGTGTAGAAAAAGATAATCTTCTGCCATATGCAGCAGCCTTATGGCTTATAGCCGCTTTTTATCCTTACGGGGATGATTTGTTTGTGCTTGCAGGCGTCGGCTATGCATCTGCTGTGGCGTATGACAAAAATCTGAAATGGGTTGACTTTTTACCGTTTATCTATCCGACGGCAGGGCTGCTTTTTATTTTAACAATGTATGAAGAGTATGGCGTACTGTCACTAGTCTGGCTGCTGGGTGTTGTTGCCCTGACTGATATCGGCGCCTATTTTGTAGGCAAAAGCATAGGAAAAACAAAATTTTGTGAGACAAGTCCGAATAAAACCCTTGAAGGTGTCATAGGCGGTGTAGCCCTTGCAACATTTGTCGGCGCATTTTTGGGTGTTTTTGCTGTTGATTTCTGGATTGCTCTTGTCATCTCTTTTATGGTTGCTCTGAGCTCAATATTCGGCGATTTGTTTGAGTCGTCGCTCAAACGCAGTGCCGGGGTAAAAGACAGTGGTGATCTGCTTCCGGGGCATGGCGGCATACTTGACAGAATTGACGGCTACCTTTTTGGTGCGATTGTCATGCTTGTACTGCTTCGCGGACTGGTCTAGTTGATACTTTTAGGTTCGACAGGTTCCATCGGTGTCAATGCTTTGCTGGTTGCCAGACGTTTTGGTATAAAAGTTGAGGTGTTGGTTTGTGGTAAAAATATTACACTTTTAAATAAGCAAATTAAAGAACATAAGCCAAAAGTTGTCGTTGTAGCAAATAAAGCAGATGTTGCAAAAGTAAATCATTCTCGTGTTTATAGTGGAGAAGAAGCTATATTACATGTAATAGAAGAAGCAACCTCCAAACTTGTAGTAAATGCACTGGTAGGTTTTTTAGGCCTGCGTCCGACACTCAAAGCCATAGAATGTGATAAAAAAGTGGCCCTGGCAAACAAAGAATCCCTTGTAGCCTGCGGCAGTTTCATTGATACATCAAAAATTCAGCCTATTGACAGCGAGCATTTTGGATTGTGGTATCTGTTGCAGGAGAGACCGGTAAAAAAAATGACGATTACAGCAAGCGGCGGAGCTTTTCGTGACTGGGATATAACAAGACTGCATACAGCAACACTCTCAGATACACAAAAGCATCCAAACTGGTCAATGGGGCAAAAAATCACAATTGATTCGGCAACCATGGTCAATAAAATGTTTGAGCTCCTCGAAGCACGCTGGCTCTTTGGCGAGGGAGAATATGATGCCATTATTGAGACGCAGTCTTTGATTCACGCGATGATAGACTTCAAAGATGGCTCAACCACAGCACATTTTGCCAATGCGAGTATGCAGTTGCCCATAGCCTATGCGCTTGATGAAAAAATGGATGAAGCGATTTTACCGCATGTTGATCTTGTACAGGTGGGACGTCTGGAGTTTCGCCAAATCAGTCCGGAGCGCTATCCTGTCTGGCAGATTAAAGAAGATCTGCTGAAAAATCCGCAAAGAGGCGTTGTTGTCAATGCGGCAAATGAGGCGGCTATTGAGATGTTTATCGCCAAAAAAATAGGTTTTATGGATATCAGTAAAATTATTATCAATGCGTATGAAAATTTCAGTGATGCACTCCCTTTACATGTAAGCGATATATTCCTTATAGATCAAGAAGTGCGAAAATATGTAGGAAAGAACAGATGGTTTTAAGTATAGAAAGTTCCTGTGATGACAGTGCAATTGCTGTAACAGAAATAGCAACAAACAAACTTGTTTTTCATAAAAAGATTTCACAGGAGATTGAGCACAGCGTATACGGCGGTGTTGTTCCGGAGCTGGCAGCGCGCCTGCATGCAGAGGCTTTGCCAAAGATTTTGGAGCAGTGTGAGCCTTATTTTAAAAAGATAAAAGCGGTTGCGGTGACAACGAGCCCGGGACTTGCCGTTACGCTGATAGAGGGGGTTACCTTGGCAAAGGCAGTGAGTGTTGCACTTGATATTCCCCTTATTGCGGTAAATCATCTTACCGGGCATATTTATTCACTTTTTATTGAAAAAGAGACGCTTTTTCCTTTGACGGTTCTGCTTGTTTCAGGCGGACACACACAAGTGATGGAAGTAAAAAGTCTGACAGACATTGCAACAGTTGCAAAAAGTATGGATGACAGTTTCGGTGAGAGTTTTGACAAGGTCGCAAAGATGATGGGGATGGGATATCCCGGCGGACCGGTTATAGAAAAACTTGCAAAAGAGGGCGACAGAAAAAGATATGACTTTACCGTTCCTCTGCTGCGAACACCAAAATTTGCTTTTAGCTATTCGGGACTGAAAAATGCGGTTCGGCTTGCTGTTGAAAAATCTGAACCGCAAGACTATAAAGATATAGCGGCTTCTTTTGAATATACTGCAAGCAAACATCTTGTACACAAACTTAAAAAATATTTTCAGACAAACCCTCCGAAAAACTTTGCCATTGTCGGGGGTGCAAGTGCAAACCAGTATCTGCGAGGGGAAATAAAAAAGCTGCTGCAGCCTTATAATGCACAACTACTTTTGAGCGATTTAGAGTACTGTTCTGATAATGCGGCTATGATAGGGCGGGTTGCAGTGGATATGTACAAGCAGGGGATGTTTACTTCCTTGGAAGAAGTGAGTGTAGCAGCAAGGGTAAAGATGTGATAAATTAAATTTAACTTAAAGCAAGGTTTTCTGAGCTTTAATAAGATAAATATTAGTATTTTAATTGTACAATTCCAACAAGAAAAATCAAACATTCAAAATGAGTGTTAAATAAAGGAAATTGAATATGGCAACAACTAAATTCAAAGGTACAGACGTAGAGTTATTAGGAAATGAAGTAAATGTAGGTGATAAAGCACCAGAAGTTAATGTAGTAAACTCAGATGGTTTGGGTGATGTAAAAGTTGGTGGTGCTCAAGGTACAAAACAACTTATCATCGTAGTTCCTTCACTTGATACAGGTGTATGTGCTACAGAAACTCGTAACTTTAATGCAAAAGCTGCAGAACTTGACGGTGTTAAAACTGTTGTTGTTTCTATGGACCTTCCTTTTGCTGCAGGACGTTTCTGTTCAGCTGAGGGAATCGATAAATTAACTGTTGCTTCAGATTTCAGAAACAAAGACTTTGCTAACGCATACGGTGTACTTTTAGGCGGTTCTCCACTTGCAGGTGTAACTGCTCGTGCTATCTTCGTAATTGATGAAAACGGAATTGTAACTTATAAAGAAATCGTTCCAGAAATCACTGAAGAGCCTCAGTATGACGCTGCAATAGAAGCTGCTAAAAAATAGTAACTTCTTTTTAGCTTGCCGCCATTGGTGGCAAAAAAGCAAAATGAGTATGTCTTATTTTGTTTCTCCTTCTGTTTGCATTTTGATTTATTCAAAATGCAAACGCTATCTAATCAAACATTTTTAATTATTCTTCCAGCAATCTCTGATATAATAAAGTAAATTATTTTAACGGGGTTAAACATGAAAAAAATCTTATCTGCTATTGCTGTAAGTACAATTTTGAGCGCTTCGCTTTGTGCCGACATGGCAAGAGTTGAAATCGGTGCGGGTGCATGGGCACAGACACCGTCCGGTACAGCTGATTATAACGCTGGCGGCGGTGTCACAGGTACAAATACATTTGATGAAAAAAAAGACACATCCGCCTATGTGTGGATGCTTGTAAAACATCCGATTCCGGTTGTTCCGAATATCAGACTTGAGTATGTCAGTATCCATGCAACGGGTACGGCAACAGGTTCATGGGGTGGCGTGACTATACCTGGGTCATCAAACAGTGTTTTGGATATCAAAGAGTATGATATTATTCCTTACTATAATATACTGGACAACACTTTTTGGACAACAGTTGATCTGGGGCTGGATATAAAAGTGATGAACATGGACTACACAGTGGCACAAAACGGACCGTTCCCGGGGTATCAGGATTCCTATACCGCACCTATTCCGCTTCTTTATGCAAGGGTAAGAGTGGAAATTCCGACAACAAACATTGCTCTTGAGAGTGATGCAAAGTATGTGACTACAGGTTCTTCGACTATTTATGACGTGCGTGCAAAAATAGACTATACCTTTGACATCTCACCGATTGTGCAGCCTGCTCTTGAAATAGGCTACAGAACACAAAAAATAAAAATAGACGAAGACGGGGAAGATGTGAAAACAGATATGGATTTTTCAGGATTCTATGCAGGTTTAATGCTGCGTTTTTAAGAGGCGTTTTTTGGCCTGCAAGCTTTTAGCCCGCACTGAAGTACGGGTTCCGGGAATCATTGGGAATTCAGACTTCTGTCTCAATGCCATTAAGTTAAGATAAAAGTTCGATATCCTTTCGGAATCTGGGCCTTAGTCTTGAAAGAGACAAAGCCCGCACTGAAAAAAGTACGGGTTTCCGGGATTATTTGGAACCCATCCTTCAGGGTGGGCTGAGAGTGAAAAAAACAGCGGTTGCATGCAAGTTAAAAGAGTGTTTTTGTTTTTGTGTCTAAAATTACGATTTCTAACTCTAGTTTTATTCCAAAGTTGTTAAAAACTTTTTTTTGTGCTTCAGTTATAAGAAAAACGGCATCCTCAAAACTGCCGTTTCCGTGATTGACTAAAAAATTTGCATGGACTCTGCTGAACTCTATATTGCCGACTCTTTTGCCTTTGAGTCCTACCGCCTCTATCAGTCTGCCGGCATAATCACCTTCGGGGTTTTTAAAACAGCTGCCTGCACTCGGGGTTGCAGGCTGGTTGGCGCGCATTTTTTTAAACATTGTTACTTTTTCCTGACTAAAACCATATGTTAAAGAAAAAGCTGCTTCAAGTATGGGTTCTTTGATATTTGTTTTTCTGTAACCAAATTGTATCTCCTCTTTTACATGTAACCCGGAGGGGGTGGTAATACTGATAAGATTGTTAAAAATTTCAAACTCTTTGAGTCCGGCATTCATATAAACAAGACCACCGAGTTTTCCCGGAAGATGGGAAAGAAATTCAAAGTTTGCGATATTGTGCTTTTTACAAAAAGAGGCAATTTTACCCGAGGGTGTTGCTCCGCCGATTTTTAAAAGACCGTTGTTTATTTTTATATAGTTGTATTTTTTATCGAGCATCATCAGTTTTGGTGGATTGGGTCCTATAAGAGTATTATTGCAGGACCCTATGAGAGTGTAGTCTGCCAGATCTGTAAAATCTTCTTCTAAAAGAGCAACATCAACAACATTCCCTATTTTAAAAGAGGAATATTTTGAAAAATCGATACTTTTAAACTGCATTACTCGACAAAGGTGGGAATCATATTAAATACACCGACAGAAAAGTCTGTCATCTCGTTGAGCATCCAGGGCATTGTAAGGACGATGACGATAACCACACCGATTATTTTTGGAATGAAAGAGAGCGTCATTTCATTGATTTGTGTTGTAGCCTGGAAAATACTGACAGCAAGTCCCAAAAACATACCTGTAAGGAGTCCGGGAAGTGCAAGATAGAGTGCAATCTGAAATGTCTGTACGCCAAGTGCTACGAGTTTTGCTTCCATTTATGACTCTCTCAGTGCCGTATACTCTGTAGGGATCAGATAGTCTCTGATTGCAACAGGTTTGTCGTAAAATCCGTGTTCATAGCCTATCTCAAAAAGTTTGTCGATGGCTTCGTATTGAATATCGCTGAGGGTGATGGAGTCATCATTTGCATAGAGTTCAAGATATTTTGCAAGTGTCTGTGCATCTATGCGGACCAGGTCACGTTCTATAAGCATGTGTGAGAGTCTCTCTTTGTGGTCACGGGCAACCTGCACTGCTTTTGTCAGTGTTTTTTCATAATCTATTGCACGATTGAGAGGCAAAGAGCGACGGATTGCCATACCTCCAAGAGGCAGCGGCAACTCTTTGCCGGCAAGTTCCTGCCAGATATCCCACATTTCACGCTCTACTTCAAGTTCGTCCGCAAAAGTTAATATGCTTTCATGTATCAGTACTCCGGCATCCACTTTCCCCTCTTTGACGGCATTCTCTATTTCCAGAAAATTCATATAGCTTATGCGTGCCTCAGGGTAGGCGATGCGAAAAAGCATTGCATTGGTTGTATGTTTTCCGCTGAGAGCCACTTTAAAATTTCGTCTGAGTCGCTGACCCTTTCTTTTGATAAGCTTAGGGCCATAACCTTCACCGAAACTTACAGCGGTCCGAAGAGGAGCATACTCTTCTCTGATATTCGGATAGAGGGCAAAGCTGATGGCTACAATATCATAAACACCGTTAAGTGCATCCTCATTGAGGGTTTGTATATCTTTTGCAATATTGTCAAAGTGTGTATCTTTCATATCTACCCAGCCGAATTTGATGGCATAGTACATAAAAATATCGTCTGCGTCAGGTGAATGTGCAATAAGAGTTTTTTTCATAGGTTTATTTTATCGAAAAATAGATAAAAAGAACTTTTTGATTAAATTAATAATAATGGGAGTATAATTAAATAACATTATTTTTAATATAAGGAGAACAGTTATGAGCAAAGAAGCATTGGTAAAAGTCTATGATAACTACGATGAGGCAGCAGAATTTGTCAATAAACTGCTGGCAAACGGTGTACTGAAAAAATATATTTCAGTAATAGCTAAAGGAGAACAGGAAGAAAAAAACGAATTTAAGTATAAAAAACACAGTGAAAACATTATATTTTGGGGTGAACAGGGTGCTTTTTGGGGCGGACTCTGGGGACTTCTGATGGGCGGTATTCTCTTCTGGGCTCCGGGTGTCGGACCTATAGTGGCAACGGGGCGAATACTTGCATCTATCGCAGGGATGGCAGCAGGGGCTGTAATGTTTGGCGCAACCGGAGCGATGACGGCCTGGCTTGTTGATTTGGGCATAGAAAAATCTTTGGCGGAAAAATACGGAGATATGATACAGGAGAACAAAATACTGGTTATTGTGCATGGAGATGAAGCTGCCGTAGAAATAGCAGAAAAAACTGCAGGTGAAAAGTAAATTATTTTTATTTACTTCTTTTTATGTTTTTTAGCTAAAATTTCATCAAATTCTATGGAAAAAGAATATGATTAAAAATATGGCAAAATGACATAAATTTAAGCATATTGCAAATTTTTACATAAAATAAGTCTAAATTTCATAATAAGTGAGTCCAAAATGGATGCAAACAAACAAAAATCATTAGACTTGGCGATGAAGCAGATAGATAAAGCCTTTGGCAAAGGTGCTTTAATGCGCCTTGGTGATAAGGATATTGTGCCGATCCGGTCTATAAGTACAGGTTCTTTGGGGCTTGATTTGGCACTTGGAATAGGCGGTGTACCGCAGGGAAGAGTCGTTGAGATATACGGGCCGGAGAGCTCCGGTAAGACAACTTTGGCGCTCCAAATTACGTCTGAATGCCAAAAGGCCGGAGGGGTATGCGCTTTTATAGATGCAGAACATGCACTTGATGTCATCTATGCGAAGAATCTTGGCGTAGATATTGACAATCTTCTGGTTTCTCAGCCTGATTATGCTGAACAGGCACTTGATATTGTAGAGACGATTGCACGAAGCGGTGCTATTGATCTGATTGTTATAGATTCCGTGGCCGCATTGACACCAAAAGTTGAACTTGAAGGTGAGATGAATGATCAGCAGGTCGGTGTTCAGGCCCGTCTTATGTCTAAGGCATTGCGAAAGCTCACAGGTGTGCTGAGCAAAATGAACTGTACGATTATATTTATCAACCAGATTCGTATGAAAATCGGTATGATGGGGTATGGCTCACCTGAGACAACATCAGGCGGGAATGCTTTAAAATTTTATGCTTCTGTCCGTATAGACGTGCGTCGTATAGCTTCACTGAAGCAGGGGGAGAGTCAAATTGGTAACAGAGTCAAAGCAAAAGTAATTAAAAATAAAGTGGCCCCTCCTTTTCGTCAGGCAGAATTTGATATAATGTTCGGAGAAGGAATCTCAAAAGAGGGTGAGCTCGTTGACTATGGTGTAAAATTAGACATAATAGACAAAAGCGGGGCTTGGTTTTCTTATGGAGAGACCAAACTTGGTCAAGGCCGTGAAAATGTCAAGGCGAAATTTAAAGATGAGCCGGAACTTGCAGCTGAGATTGAAGAGAAGGTTAAACAGGCGATGGGCATGAGCTCTCTTATGACGATGGATACTTCTGATATAGCAGAAGCCGACGCATAAAAAGCCTTTGAATATTTAAAATTTTTAAGAAGGTATGATATATGTTTATTGATGATGTAAGTGCAATTGAAGTAATGGACTCCCGCGGGAATCCGACAGTAAAAGCGACAGTAAGACTGAGTGACGGAACAACCGCAAGCGCAATAGTACCCTCAGGGGCAAGTACCGGAAAACGTGAAGCTTTGGAGTTGCGTGACGGCGGTGATCGCTACATGGGCAAAGGTGTTTTAAAGGCTGTTGAAAATGTGAATTCTCAGATTTCTGATGTGCTTATCGGGATGAGTCCTTTTAACCAGGCTGTCATTGATGCAACAATGAAAGAGCTTGACGGAACACAAAACTATGGAAATCTCGGGGCAAATGCTGTTCTTGGCGTTTCTATGGCGGTTGCACGTGCAGCTGCACAGAGTCTTGATATTCCTTTGTACCGCTATTTGGGCGGAGCCAATGCAATGGTTATGCCGACACCGATGCTCAATATCATCAATGGCGGAAGCCATGCTGACAATAACGTAGACTTTCAAGAGTATATGATTATGCCTGTCGGCTTTGAAGATTTTGCAACGTCTTTACGCGCCGCTGCTGAAGTGTACCATAACCTGAAATCTATTTTAGCTGCAAAAGGACACAGTACAGCGCTTGGCGACGAGGGTGGTTTTGCACCGGATCTGAGTTCGAATGAGGAGCCTATTCAGGTTATCATGGAAGCGATTGAAAAAGCAGGGTACAAACCAGGTGAAGAGATTGGGATTGCACTCGATGTTGCAGCAAGCGAGATTGTTACAGAGGGTGGATACAGACTGGAGTCAGAAGATCGCACACTCAGCAGTGAAGAGCTGGTAGCCTACTATGAAAATCTGTGTCAAAAGTATCCGATTGTCTCAATTGAAGACGGATTAAGCGAAGATGACTGGGACGGATTTAAGCTTATGACTGAAAAACTCGGCAATAAAATTCAGATTGTCGGTGATGATTTGTTTGTTACCAATGCCGCTATATTGAATGAGGGTATTCAAAAAGGTATAGCAAACTCTATTTTAATCAAGCCAAACCAAATCGGTTCAGTAAGCGAGACTATGCTGACAGTTCGTCTTGCCCAAAGAAACGGTTACACCTGTGTAATGAGCCATCGTTCAGGTGAGAGTGAAGATGCGTTTATCGCTGATTTTGCTACGGCACTTAACTGTGGTCAGATTAAAACAGGTTCGACTGCGAGAGGTGAAAGAACCGCAAAATACAATCGTTTGCTGGAAATTGAAAATGAAACAGTCTACAGTGAGTATTTAGGTTCGGCACTGTTTAGCTAGGTACCTGATGAACAAAGAAGAACTTTTTGAAGAGATTGACACATCCCAGACAATTACTCAAAAATATCTGGGACTCTCTTTAAAAAAGTTTTTTCTCCTGTTTGCTCTGGTGATAGGACTGGGGATATATTTGGGTGTACTTTTGTACGGTACAAACTCCCTTGAAGTTCTCTTTGGTTTGCAGGAGTATGAGAACTATCTTCAAAATGAAGTGGTGCATTTGAAAAAAGAAAATGCTGAACTTCAACGCGAGTATTTTGAACTCAAAGAAATTTCTGCACAATAATCATATAAATTTGCTATAATGTATTAAAAAAATAGGGTTTGTTATTATGATAAGAGTTTTGTTGTTTTTAAGTCTCTTTTTTATGATGCTTCATGCAAGAGAAAATCCCTTTTTCCCGGTACAGAGTGGACAGGATATCCCTTTAACATCCAATCAGACAACAAAACTGCCGATGCTCAAAAGAGCCACTGTGACATTACCCTCCACTGCACGAACGATTGAAAGTGTTACCGTGACATATAAAAACCTGGACGGTTCGATTGCACATAAAAAAGTCACTATCCAAAATGCGATAGACTGGCATTTGCCTGTTTTTATTTCACAAAACTATAATGAATCCGACAGTACACAGTTTATTGAAAAACAGATAAAAAAAAGCAGTGTAAAAATAAAATACAAAAAAGTCGCATCATTAAAGTTTATAGCATTTTATGTCAAAAAGAACAAACTCAAGATTGTGACAAAAGATAAAATGCTGAGAAATTTTTTGTTGGTAAAACCACATAGAATTGTCTGTGATTTTAAGCGTGATACCGATATAGGCAGCCTGATAAAAAGTTTAAAAGAGGGGTCGCTTTTTACAAAAATACGACTGGGAACACATAAAGGCTACTACAGGGTTGTGATAGAACTCGACGGGTATTACAGCTATAAACTGGATTATATCCGTGGAGGATATATAATTACACTTTTATAAAATACAAGGTTGTAGATGAAGTTTTTGATTATATTGGTACTGTTTTTGGTTAATTTGGAGGCTGTCATTACCATAGCACCAGTGGATATAGGAAAACAGCCAGGGCTGAGTGGCGGTGTTAAAGGCTCTTTTTCCACAACACGCGGCAATACCGATACCGATGAGTACAGTGCAGGATTGCGTATGATATATGACAATAACAGCTCCTATGTGACATGGAGCGATATAGCATTTAATTACGCGAAAGCATCAGGAGTGTTAAACAGACAAAACACGTATGCGCATCTGCGCTATATTCATACACTCTATAAGAAACATTTGAACTGGGAAGCTTTTGTACAGTCCCAGACAAACAAGTTTACAAAAATAGAAAAAAGGCTGTTAGCCGGTCTTGGCCTGAGATACCATACACAAATGCAGGGGTATGGAAATATTTATGTGGGATTTGGCTGTTTTAGCGAATATATCAGCTATACGACAAATGTTGATCCGAGTGAGCATAATTTAAGATTAAATATGTATATTGCATATAAAAACAGATTTAGCAGGAATGTGAGATTTTCATACATTGGCTACTACCAGCCCAGAGCAGATGTGGTGAGTGATACCATAGCATCCAACGCAGCAGAATTAAGAATTACAATATACAAACAGCTTTCAATTAATTTTGAATTGACATACAATCAGGATACAAGGCCTGCTATTGGAGTAAAAAAATATGATTTTTCCCAAAAGACAAGTTTTGTGTATGATTTTTAAAAAGAACATAAGATAACAGATGAAAGAACTGAATAAATATTTACAATCACACAGCAGCAGTGAAATGCACCCGGCTGAAATAGCAAAAATTTTAAAAGGCTTAAATGACAAAGATTTCAGTGAGGCTATAAAACTGGTTCCAAAAGACCTGGTAGGCGATGTTGCACTGGCTCTGCCTGACAGATATTTTGATGATGTGGTCGAAAATTTTAATGCAGAGGAACTTTCTCATGCTGTAAGTGAACTTGAATCGGATGATCAGCTTGAGTTTATGCAAGAGTTGGAAGATGTTGATGAAGATAAAGCTTCAGAAGTATTTCACAAGCTTGATGCCGAAGACAAACATGAAATTGCAAAACTCAAAAAGTATGATGAAAATCAAGCCGGTGCTTACATGCAGCTTGAGGTGTTTACTGCAAAAGAGGATGAAATTGTTCAGGATGTCATTAAACGGTTTGCCCGTTTAAGAAAAGAGAATGAACTCGAAAATGTTCAAAATCTGTTTATAGTAGACAGCAACAACAGACTTTTGTATACTGTAGGTCTGGATGACCTGCTCATATTTGATTTTTCAAAGACTGTCAAAGAAAATATTGAGCAGAGTGAAGAGTCTTTTGAACCTAAAAGTGCACGAGATACGGAAGATATCAAAGAGGTTGTCAACTATTTTAAAGAGTATGACCTTTCAGTTATGCCGGTTGTCAATGATGAAGGAATTCTGGTCGGTCGTATCACCTCTGACGATATTTATGACATCATTAATGAACATGCAACAGAGCAGATGTATAATCTTGCCGGTGTTGATGACGAAGCGGAAGAGGATGAAGATGTTCTCAAGGCGACGAAAAAGCGTGCAACATGGCTGGGAATCAATCTTTTAACAGCCATTGCCGCTTCTTTGGTTATCGGTTTGTTTTCAGACACGATTAACTCCATGGTTGCGCTTGCTGTTTTAATGCCCATAGTCGCTTCCATGGGAGGCAATGCCGGAACGCAGAGTCTGACAGTTGTTGTACGCCAACTCGCTTTGGGTGAAATATCGCAGACAGATGCCTTTAGAACCATAAAAAAAGAGGTTGTCATCTCCCTGATGAATGGTCTGCTTTTTGCTGTAGTAATGGGTATAATAGCATGGTTGTGGTTTCATATACCGATGCTTGGAGTAGTTATTGGATTAAGTATGATAATCAATCTGTTAATGGCCGGATTTTTTGGAGCAATGATTCCCTTGTTGCTCAAAATACTTGGCATAGACCCTGCTATAGGGAGTACTGTTATTTTAACAACAGTGACTGATGTTGTCGGCTTTTTCAGCTTTTTGGCATTGGCAAAATATATATTACTTTAAAGGAACTGTAAAACTTGGAACTATTACTCATATTTTTTCTTCTTTCTGTCGGCATTTCGTTTTTGTGCTCAATATTAGAGTCGGTATTACTCTCTATCAATATGTCTTATGTGGCAGTGTTAGAAAAAGAGAAACCTGCTGTAGGAAAGCTTCTTCGTCATCACAAAGAAGATATTCACAAATCAATTGCTTCGGTGCTTATTTTAAATACCATTGCTAATACTCTCGGTGCTGCGGCAGTAGGTGCACAGGCTTCAAAAATATTTGGGAATGATGCCGTTGTGTATGTATCAGTTGTATTAACTTTTGCAATTTTGTTTATATCTGAGATAATTCCAAAAACAATTGGGGCAATTTACTGGAAACAGCTGGCGCCTGTGGCAGCATATTTTATTCGGGTTTTCATATGGATTACATATCCTATAATACTGACAACTCTGGCTGTTACAAATAAAATATCAAAAGGGAAAAAGGATTCCAACTCTTTAACAAAACAGGAACTGCTTGAGAGTATGTTGATGAGTGAAGATGAAGGGGTGATAGATGAAAAAGAGTCAGATGTCATTGAAAATATACTGAATCTTGACAATATCAAAGTGAGTGAAATTCTCACGCCGCGAAGTGTTGTTTTTGCTTTGGATGAAGATATGCTCATCAAAGATGTTATCAAGACCCAGCCGGCAATTTTTAAATTTTCCAGGATACCGATTTTTAAAGGTTCCATAGAAAATGTAACAGGGCTGGTACTGACAAAAAAGATATTTAAACAGGCACTCCAAGATGACAATGTACCTTTGTCTTATATCAAAAAAGAGATATTTATTATCAATGAAAACATACCGGTAAGCAAAGCACTGGATATGTTTATAAAGAAAAAAGACCATATGTTTTTAGTGACAGACAATTATGACCAGACAGAGGGAATAATCACTCTTGAGGACTGTATAGAAACAATACTGGGCTTGGAGATTATGGATGAGAGTGATACAACCGAAGATATGAGAGAGCTGGCAAAAAGAAAAATGAAACTCAAACGGAAGCTGAAAGAACGCTGAAAAGAGTGCAACACTCTTTAGGACAGCTACTTTTACATCCCGGGAATTCTAGGAATTTTACCGAGTTTAGAATTACGGCAGTATAATCCCCAGGCTTTTTTCAGCCAGTGTCCAATGACAGGCATTGGAAGCATAAATGCACGTTTTTCGTCTCTGTAGACAAAGGCCGCACCGTCTCCGGTATCCATAACGCATAAAATATTCAAATGCTCATGGTAGCCTTTAAAATCACTGCCGCCGTTGTCACGCTGATCGATATTGTGTGCTGTATTTTTTGCCATTACCTCGGCAATATGACCCTGTTTTGCCCGCCAGTCGTATCCTTCGAGTGCTGCAACATCCCCAATGGCATAAATATTACTTAAAGAGCCATCCTTGTTTAAGACGCAGGAGGTGTCGTCTGTTTTGACAAATCCGGCTTCATTTGTCGGCAAGTCCGAATTCTTTATGACTTCATGCCCGTCTCCGGCAGGAATGAACATGGTAAAATCGGAGGCGAGCTTTGTGTCATCTTCAAAGACTATAGCGTCTTTGTCGAACTGTTTTATTTTTTTACCAAAATGCTGTTTGATATTCAGTTTTTTAAACATCATATCCATCATTTTCAGAGCCTGGGGGCCCATCCGTTTGCCGGGTTCAGCCATTGGAGCGAAAAAAGTCAGCTCAAAATTCTCTCTGATGCCTTTTGCTTTGAGCATATTGTGCACATTAAAGAGGAGCTCAAATCCCGGTCCACCACGCACTGCCGAACTGTCTTTCGGATTGCCTCCAAAGCCCATACAGATTTTACCGCTTCCTTTTTTGACAAGGATGTCCAGAGCATCTCTGATTTGTAATGACTGTTCTGGTGCGCCACAGATAGAAAGTGTGTTTTCTATGCCCGGTGCTTTCATTTTTGCAGCACCCATGGCAATAACAAGATAGTCATAATCATCAAGAGTTCCTGAGTTTTTCAAAGTAACACTGTTTTCTTTTTTTGATATTTCGGTCACGTCGTCAATAACAAGGGTAAACCCGTGTGCATTTTGCAATTCTCGCAAATCAACACAGACGTTTTGGAATTCACTTTCATGTGTCGGTATCCAGATGGAAGTAGGATATATGTAAAAATAGTCTCTGTTACTGACTAAAGTAACATCATAATTCAGTTTTCTTAAGTGGATTGCAGCATCAACACCTGCAAAACCGCCTCCCAATATAAGTACTTTTTTCATCTTTTGGCCCTTTTATTTGTTACAGTTATAAGGTATATTATCTGATTTGATGTTAAAATTAGATTAAACTGGCTATTTTTATCGTCATTTTTACTTTTTGTTTATAAAGTATACCGCAAACATACTGATAAGTCCACCAATAACTATGTGTAACTGTAAGGGTTCGTCCAATATAAACCAGGCAGAAAAAAGAGCAAAAAAAGGCACTAAAAACATAAAAGAGCTTGTCCTTTGACTGCCGAGTTTCCCGCTGGCAATAAAAAATATGGTTGTTGCGACAGTCTGTCCCAAAACGGCGAGATAAATCAGGGCAGTCCAAAATTTTGCTCCCTGGGTAAAAACAGCACCAAGGTCTGCATTAAAGGCATACAAAAAACTGAAAAAAGTAGCTATGAGAGAAATTAAAAAGCTGTAATAGACCGGATGTATATGTTTTTGCGAATGCTGCGAAAGCAGAGTGACTCCTGCCCAGATGAGGGCACAGAGTAAAAAGTAGATATTTGAGCCGTGTAAAAAAAGAGAAAAATTGTTAAGCTGGAGTAAAACATAGCCGCCGACCAGCCCGAGCAAAAGCCCGAAATACTGCCGTGTTGAGAGTCTGCTCCTAAAAATCACAGCAACCAGCAAAAAGGTCATAATAGGGCTGAAGGTTGTGATGATGACACTGCCCGCACCCGCAAGACCGTACTTTATGCCTAAAAAAGAAAAAACCATAAAGGCTATATTTAAAAAAGAACTGCCGAGGATATATTTGAATGAGCCCTGAGTCAGTGTCAGTGGAATTTTAAAAAAATAAAGAATGGGCAAAAATGCGAGGCTCATCAGAAAAAACCGCCAAAAGATGACGACATCCATCGGCATTGCTGTGGTGAGAATTTTTAAAGCTGTCCAGCCGCCGCCCCAGAGCAGCATGGAAAAAATGAGCAGATACGCATAGCGTCTATCGTCGTTTTTCAAATTCATCAACTATTTTTGTAACAATCAAATCAGAGGTGACATTGAGTGAGGTACGACACATATCAAGAATTCTGTCCACGGCTACAATCAAAGCCATGTATTCAACAGGCAGTCCAAGCTGGTTGAGTATAATCACCATCATAACAAGTGAGGCACTCGGCAGGGCCGCAACACCGACACTGAGCGCGACAACGGTAATCCCTAAAAGAATCTGATCTCCCAAACTCAAAGCGACTCCCGCCAAATTGGCAATGTATAAAACAGCTACACTCAAATAGGCCGCTGTACCGTCCATGGAAACGGTAGCCCCCAAAGGCAGAACAAAAGAGGCAGTTTTTTTGTCGATACCACCCATCTCTTCGGTAACACGCATACTCACAGGAAGCGTAGCCGCAGAAGATGCTGTGGAAAATGCCATAATCGGGGCTTCTCTTACATCTGAGAGATAGCTGTAGGGATTTACTTTTGTAAAAAAACGCAGGACTGCAGGTAAAGTAACAAGTCCATGAAAAATGATGACGCCAATCACGACCAAAACATATTTGTAAAGCCCAAAGACAACATCAATTCCCTGCTCGGCAATAACATAGGAGATGAGCGAAAAAACACCGATGGGAGTAAGGAGTATCACCCACTCTGCCATTTTGAGCATAGCTTCACTGATGGCTGTAAAGAGGGTGCTGAGCGCCTCTTTTTGTTTTGGAACAAGGTAGAGAGATGCCACACCAAAAAGAATAGCAAATATAATAATCTGCATCATCTTGCCCTCAGAAAGAGCATGAAATATATTGGTAGGAATGAAGCTTAAAATCATATTCTCAAAAGAAAAAGGAGCCAGTGCTGCCGCTTTTTCATAGGCAAGACCACTGCTGCTTACATGCTCGCCAATGTGAAAAATATTCATGACAGCAATGGCGGCAGTAACGGCAAGAGCGGTTGTCAAAACATACAGCCCTATGGTTTTGAGGCCCATCCGTTTTAAATGTTCAATAGAACCAAGCCCAAGAATAGCGACAAATATACTGGCAAAAACAAGAGGCACGACAAGCATCTTCAAAAAATAGACAAAGGCGGTTCCTATCATCTTTTGTTTGAGGGCGAGTTCGGGAAAAAAAATGCCAAACAAAACACCAAAAACAATACCGAAGATGACAAGGGTATTTGTCGTTGCATATTTTTTTATTTTTTTGATCATTCTACATTTCCTCTGTTTCTTTGTAAATATTATTGAGTTTTCGGAATCGGTACTTTCAGCCACTTTCAGCCCGCACTGAAGTACGGGTTCCGAACAACACATCTTTCGCTTTCCCGGAATCGGTACTTCAGTGCCGACTGTTGCTTCTTTTTCTGCCACTTTCAGTCCGCACTACAGAAAAAAATTTAGTTTTTCTCACAAGTCATGCTTTAGCATAGAAAGTACGGGTTCCGAACAAAAGCATCTTCCGCTTTCCCGGAATCGGTACTTCAGTGCCGACTGTTGCTTCTTTCTCTATTCTCAGCCCGGACTAAAGCAGATTTTTCTTTATCCAATACGATAGTACATAAAGTCCCCATACATGCTGCTTAAAACTCCCCCTTGATGCGGTGTTTATATATTCGTCTAACTTTTTTTTGTGAAACATCCCTGTTTGCACATTGACCTCTTGAATGAGATCAATTTTTTTGGAACTGATGAGATACTCCATATAAGGATTGGAAAAGCCTTTTTTCTTCCGTGTGAGTATCTTATCAGGGAGTTTGTCTGTCATGATTTGCTTTAAGAGTGATTTTGTGATGCCATCTTCATAACGCAGCTTTGGATCTATGCCAAAAATTAAAGATGCCAGTTTATGGTCCAAAAACGGGGTACGGGATTCTATGGAGTGTGCCATGGAAACACGGTCAAGTTTGGTTAAAAAATGCTCCGCCTGAAAAATATTGAGGTCAATATAGCTGTACCAAATGCTTTCATCACTGTGGGCAGAGGCTTCAAAACGTTCTCTGTAACTTTGCAGGTATTTGAGGCTTTCGTTATCTTTGACATTGCGCCTGAGAAGCTGGTTTTTTTGCAGGTCCGTAAATTTTTCACCGCTTGTACGAAAAAGAAGCGAGTCGTCAAAAATCCGCTTGTACCACTCCCACTCTCTGTTCATTGAAAAATTGGCACGAAAATATTTTTTGAGCCAGTTTTTGTGTGCCAAACCTGCGGCATTTTCAATGTCTAGATACTCAAAATACTGTCGGTAACCTAAAAAAAGCTCATCCGCACCCTCTCCGCTGAGTACAACTTTGTATCCGTCTTTTTGAATACGCTCAAACAACAGATACAAAGGCACGGCAGCAGGATCATTAAGCGGTTCGTCAAGTGCATCTAACACTTTGTCGCTTGCACGGATAAAATCATCTTCATCTATTTCCACCCGGATGTTGTCCAAACCTAAAAACGCAGCACTTGCTTTGGCATTTTTTCTCTCATCATATTTTGCAAATTCTTTATAACCGAGTGTATATGTTTGCAAATGTGTGTTGTTTTGTTTGGCAAAATAGTTGAGTGTTGCAGAGTCTATACCACCAGAAAGCAGTGATGCCATAGGAACATCACAGTCTAAGCGCAGATGAATGGAATGTTCTAACTCTTCTCCTAACACACGCAAAGCTTCGTGTTTGTTTGTTATAATGTTTGGAGTGACATCAAGCAGGTCAAAGTAGTGTTTACATGTAACACGGCCCTCTTTACATGTAAGGTACTCGCCTGCTGAAAGTTTTTGAATACCTTCGTAAAAAGTATGCGGCGGAGTCGGCGCCAAAAAAGAGAGATAAGAGAGCAGAGCATCATTGTTGAGTTTACATGTAGACAAAAAAGGTTTGAGCGCTTTGATTTCCGAGGCAAAAACAAAACTTTCCCCTTGCATATAAAAAAGCGGTTTTTTCCCGAGTCTGTCACGAAAAAGGTAAAGCGTGTCATCATCCATTAAAGCAATGGCAAACATACCGCGCAGATGCTGGACAAAATCAACGCCCCATTTCAGATAAGCGGCGATGATGACTTCACTGTCGCTGTGTGTCTGAAAGTCAAAATCAAGTTCTCTTTTTAACTCTTTAAAGTTATATATCTCTCCGTTGAATGAGAGCAAAATATTGTTGTGTTTGCGTGGTTGATGGCTTCTGTGATGGTCATCAACAATGCTGAGGCGCTGATGGGCAAAAAAGAGATTTTTCTTTTGCACAATACCACAGTAATCAGGTCCACGATGCGCAAGAAGAGACAAGGCGCTTTTTGCCTGATTCTCATTATACGGACCAATAATGCCAAAAACTGCACACATTATTTGAAAAACCCTACGGTAATGTCATGTTCTATGTAGCCCTCTGTCAAACGGGTATGCTTTACATGTAAGCTTTTTGCAAGGGTATGGATGGTGTCTATATTTATATAATTATAAACATCACTCTCTTTGTCGCCGTAGAGGGCATTGAAAATAAAACCTTTTTTTGAAGAGGCAAAGCAGTTGCGTACAAAAAGCTGTGTTTCAAAAGGTGTGAGTATATTGAGTGCACCGCTGCAGATGTAATAGTCTGCCACAGGAAGTCTGGCTTTTGTTATATCGGCACGGATGATTTCACACGCTGTTTTTTCGCGGGCAATGTCGCACATCTCCTGGAGCGAATCTATGCCGATATATTTGTTTACATGTACACCGTTGTTTTGTAAAAATCTGTAAAAATCTCCAAAACCGCAGCCTGCATCGACGATGGTACTCTGTGTAAGATTATCGTCGAGCATCTCTAAAATTTTGTCAAACCGTATACTTTGATGCGCATCAGAGGACCAGTGCAGACCGCATGCGGAGATGCCGTGCTTTTGAAGTGCTGCTGTGTAAAATTTTTCACTGTCTATACGCGGCATAAGGCTCCTTTTTAAAAATAATATCTAATTCCAAATCTGAAATATTTGTTATTAGTCTTGTTATTATATTTTAATGTATATAATAAATTTTGTTGTTTAAAAGAAAGAAAAATGTTATTTGAATAATAATTCTTATTTTTTGAAAATACATTGACATAAGAATTAATGCCTAGTTTAATATTTTTCCCTATATATTTTGATATATATATTTCTGATCCAATGTATGGTGTGATATTATTAAGTCCTATATTACAAAGAATACTAGCGCTTATTCTATAAAAATACTGTTTTGTTATTCCTAATCCAATTTGGTTTGTAAGTTTGATTTTTGTATCAATATTATTTTTATTTAGTCCAGAATAGATTTGCCAACTTATAGGTTTATAAAAAACTGTTCTCTTAGCATAAGACTTTATAGATAAAAGTGTTAATTTATCTAATGATAGTGAGTTTTTTTTAATATTAATTTCGGTATTAAAAATTGAAAATTCATTTTCATGCAATTTATTATAATCAAAATCATATATATCACTATAGAGTGGTCTATATGATAATACAATAGAAGCTTCTTTGTTTGTATTGTTTGCATACTCTATTCCCAGTGCACTTGGTTTTTTATCAAGAGGATTAATGTTGTTGTATTTTATGTTAATATCCCTATAGTGTAAGTTCATAATACTATTATAATTTTTATATGAAATATGAAACTTTCTAAACTGAAATTTATAGTAATCAATGAGGGCTAATTTGAGATTATTACTTAAATTGTCATCAACTGTTGTATTATATCGAATAATTTTTTTAAATTTTTTTTATCATTAGTTGATAAAGTATTATATAGATATTCAATTTTATAAATTAAGGATAAAAAAACTTTTTTATCAATTATATTTTTTTTATATTGCTGCAAGGTGTCAATAGGTAGATAAAAGTTTTTTTGTTTATAAAGTTTATTTTTGGGTATATTTAATAACTTCGTGGTATATGATGCACAATTTTTATTAAAAAAATAATACTTAAAAGTAGCTTTCCTTAACTCATACAAAGAGTATATAATTTTTTTTGTTTGTTCATCTGAAAAATTTAATTTATAAAGATAAATATTCCTTTGCTCTTTTGTGTTATATTCATAAAGTTTTTTAAAAAAATAATTTAAAACATAATATCCTTTGTATCCTCCAGTCAGACCTTTGTAATTATACGTAAAAAAACCATCTTCCTTGTTGGTAACTGCTGCAAAATGTATAGTTTTTGCTATTTCGAAAGGAACATCTTTATTCTTAAATACAAGCATTATATGTCCAAAAGCAGAAGAAGGAACACTGATATATTCAGAAGAATATGCCAAATAAAGCTCATTGTTTTTAAAGTTATCAGTAAATTCTTTTAATTCTTTACAATTTTCTAGATTATATGTTGGAATATTGAAATACTGTGATTTTAAAAATGTATACCTTAGTGGATAATTACATGCTGTACTGTTTCCATATTTTTTAGAATTTAATAAACTTAATGTTGCATTAAGTTCTATTACTGATGTAAATTGTTTTTTTCTTGATAAATAAAATTCTGGAGATATTATTTCTGGTTTATTGTTAGAGAAGTAAATAATGTTATTCCATTCAGTATTATCAAATGCAACAATATTAATACAAAATATAACCAATATAAATGTTTTCATAGAAACTCTTTTTGTTATTTTAGTTAATTTTATATTAAATTTAGTATGTATTATGTAAGATTTTATTAAATTTATCAAGAAGGAAAAAAATGTTAAAAAAAATAGCATTAGGATTGCTTGTCACGGCATCATTATCATATGGATCCGCAACAATATTTAAAGGTACAAGTCAAGCAATTACTATAGATAGTGAACCAGAAGGCGCAAAGGTATATGTGGATGGACAACTTAGAGGGATAACTCCTTTAAGTATTAATATGAAAAAATCATTGAGTACACATACTTTTAGAGTTGTTAAAGAAGGATATTCTCCTGTCACTCGTACACTAGAAAAATCTTATGATCCTGTTGCAATATTAAATATTGTTTGGGATTTAAGTACAACAGATATGTTAACTGGTGCAGCATTTGAATATAGTCCTAATAACTATATGGTGCAACTTGAAAAGAAAAAATAATTTTTTAATTATTTTTTTTCTCCTTTTCTTTTCTATAGAGAATATTTCTGCTGAAGTTCTAAATAAATTTCAGCAGAAATTATCTTTTAACAATCATTTTCTAGATATTAATTATAAAAAAGAACTTCTTTCTTTTGTGATGATTTACTTTTATGAATTAAAAAATAATCAAAATAATTCTTTACTGAATAGTCTTGCTTATTTATTGTCAAATTCTAAAAAAATAGCATTTATAAAAGCAAAAAATGAAATAAAAAACAAGTTATTAAGTTCAAATAATCCTATAGATTTTTATCGAAGTATTCAAAAATAACTTTGCAGTAAAAAGTAGTAAATCTTTTTTGTACTTACTCATTGAAGGATACATATGAGAATTGCAATAGTCGGTTTAGGCGGTGTCGGCGGATATTTGGCGGCGTCCTTTGCAAAAAGCGGTTTGGATGTGACGGGTTTTGCACGGGGAGAACATCTCAAAGCCATACAAAAAGAGGGAGTAAGGATCACAGAAGATGAAAAAGAGTGGCGTGTTCCTTTACATGTAAAGCATCCGGATGAAGCGGAGGGCATATATGATGTTGTGATGTTTTGTGTCAAAAGTTATGATTTGGGAACTTCTTGCAAACGCATGCAAAATCACATCAACGCAGACTCGATTCTGCTCTCTTTTTCAAACGGGGTCAATAACGGTGATGTATTGCGTGCATGCTGTGATGCCAGAGTGCTTGACGGCTGCATCTACATCCTTTCGCATATTGAATCCCCGGGTGTGATTCGCAAAAAAGGAAAAGTCTTTGCGGCACTCTTTGGAGGAGAAGATGAGGCGGCTGTCCAAACTGTGGCAGATATATTTCAAAAAGCCGGCCTGCGTTACAAAACACCGCAAAATATCAAAGAAGCCTTGTATAGAAAATATATATTTATTGCCGCTTTTGCGACATTGACCTCATATTACAAGACAGGTATCGGCACGATTTACGAAGAACATTATGAGGAGGCAGAAAGACTTTTAACAGAAATTGCCGAATTTGCAAAAGAGACACAGGGCATAGATATTTTCGATGAGGTGCAAAAGTCTTTGGAAACGGCAAAAAAAGTGCCTTATGATGCTTCTACGTCCATGGCTCTTGATTTTAAAAACGGCAAAAAAACTGAGCTTGAGAATTTAAGTGGATATGTTCAAAAGCCTTTTATGCAAAAACTCTATAATGAGTTAAAAAAGAGAGAAAACAAATGAAAAAAGAGCGAATTGTACTAGGCGGCGGGTGTTTTTGGTGTATAGAAGCGGTGTACAGAAATGTCAAGGGGGTACTCTCGGCGGTGAGCGGCTATGCCGGAGGCGCCCGAGCCAACCCGAGTTATGAAAACGTCTGTTCAGGTGCAACCGGACATGCTGAAATTGTCGATATTGCCTATGACGCAGATGTTATCAGTCTGAGTGAGATTTTGGATATATTTTTTGAAATACATGACCCGACAACACTGAATCAGCAAGGTGCGGACAAAGGAACACAGTACCGTTCTGTTATTTACTATGGGGATGAAGCACAAAAAAAAGTGATTGAAGATTCTATTGCAAAACATCAGCAGGACTTTTCCGATAAGATAGTAACTGAGGTAAGCCCTCTGCCCGAGGTTTATCCGGCAGAGCCGTATCATCAGAACTATTATAATTTAAATGCTTCGCAAGGCTACTGCCAGGTGGTTATCGCGCCAAAACTGCAAAAATTTATGACAAAGTTTCCTGATAAATTAGCCTAAATGTGATAAACTATGATTAGATTATCATAGAGGCGGTTTTTATGGAAAAAATATATGAATTGGCTATAGTCGGTGCCGGACCTGCGGGGATTGCCACTGCTGTTGAAAGTTACCTTCAGGGTGTCCGTGATATTGTGCTGCTTGAAAAAGACACAAATCACAACTCGACTATTCGTAAATATTACAAAGAAAACAAGCGTGTGGATTTGGAATGGAAAGGACAAAAAGTCGAACTCAACGGCCGTATCCATTTTATAGACGGTACCAAAGAGACGACACTCGATTTTTTTGATGAAATTTTAAAAGAACATCTCGTAGAACTGCAAACAGAGGTGGAAGTGCAGTCTATAGAAAAAAAAGAAGACTACTTTGAAGTCCACATGGCAGGTAGGAGCATTAAGGCAAAAAATGTAGTTGTGACCATCGGACGGATGGGGAAGCCAAACAAACCGAGCTACAAAATCCCCCCAACTATACGAAAGAAAATTAACTATACAACAGATGAATGCTCACAGGGAGAAAAGATTCTTGTTGTCGGAGGCGGTGACAGTGCTGTAGAGTATGCAGTTGATTTAAGTGAGCATAATGATGTGTCCATTTGTTACAGACGAGAGAGTTTCCGCCGGGCAAATCCTACGAATCAAAGAAATATTGCCGATGCGATTGCACAGGGAGATGTCCGACCGATTTTAGGTATAAATATCAACGGTCTCGAAGATGACAAGGGCAGAGTCAAAGTGCTTTTCAGCGAAAGAGAACCTGAAACATTTGACAGAGTTATCTATGCCATAGGCGGAACGACACCAAGTACATTTTTGGCAAGTTCGGGCATAGAAGAAAAAGACGGCAAACCTGTACATGATGAACATTATGAGACAAATATCAAAGGACTTTTTGTTGCCGGAGATATTACTCAGGAGAGCGGCGGCAGCATTGCGCTTGGACTCAATCACGGCTATGATATTGCCAGATATATTAAAGGAAAAAGTGAAGTCTAGTCTTTTGCTTTTCGCATTTTATAAATATGTATGAGTTTGATAATAATCATGATACTGATAACCTGAAACAGTGCGGCCAAAATAAAAGCATAATAGTGCAACTGATCAATGGAGTTGGCGGTATATGCCAGAGTGGCCATCGCAATAAGCAGGGTCAAAGGCATAGAATGAGAAAGTCCAAAAAGAACCGTGTCAATTAATCCGAGCTCTTTTATAAACACCAAAGAGGCAATAAGCCGCATAAGAATCATTACCACTGTGATGATGACAGCCTCCCGTATGAGTCCGTTGATCCAGAGGGCGTTGAGGTCAAAAGAGCTCCCGATATGAATGAAAAATATAGGGATTAAAAATCCAAATCCGAAAGAAGCAAGTTTCTCAGGCAATTCGTGCTTGTGCTCAAAGAAAGTCGGAATGAAGATACCGGCTAAAAAAGCCCCAAAAGCAAGTTCAAGATGCAAAAAGAGCATAGCCCCTATAAGCAGAAAAAATATTCCCATAGAGAGACGGATGTCCTGTTCTTTGTTGTCATTGTGAGGCATAAGGGCAATAGCGACTTTGGGAAACCACCAAAACAGAAGCTGCATAGAGCGAAAAAGAAGAAACATAAAAAGCAAAAATGCCAAAAGGGCCATGATTGTTTGAAAAAGTCCTAATCCAAAACCAGACTTCAGTGCTGCAGAGCTTATAGTAAGTATCACAATACTTGCAACTTCACCTATGCCCCCGACTGTCATGGAAAGGGCAATCCAGGGTGTTTTTCCATACTCTTTGGCCAGTGTGGCGACAAGTCCTACAGATATAAGAGGTAACAAAACGATAAAGATTTTTCCCAAATCAAACTGTACGGAAAAGGCGATGGAGAATCCATAAAGTACTGCAAGATAGACAACAACCTTTTTCATAACAGAGACAGGTGTTTTGAGTACATTTTTTAAATTGATCTCTGTTCCTGCAATAAACATCAGATATAAAAACCCGAATTCAGCGACTAAGTCAAAAAGATGTTCATCATGCAAGAAGCCTACATATCCTAAAAGAGAACCTAAAATAATTTCAATGGGTGTTGTAGGAAGCCGTAAAATTTTGGCAAAAAACGGAGAAAAAATGATGATAAGCGATATGGTAATAATCAGTATAATATTATCAGTCATACTTTTCTCCTTTTTTTTTAAAAATCCGGGTTATAACCCGTGTGTCGGGCTTTTATTGCACACTTTTTGCAATATCAAGACCAAGAGACTGCAACATTGCCAGATCCTGACTCATAACACGTCCTTTTGTGGTGAGGTAGTTTCCTATCACGATGGAATTTGCTCCGTTTTGAAAAATTTCTGCCTGACGTTCTTTAAACATAAGTTCGCGACCGCCGGCAACCATAATCCTCTCGGCATCACAAAGTGTTTCGCGTGTCAACCTGATGAGTGCGAGGGCTTCATCCACTGTTAAAGGATTTGGTTCAAGTTCAAGTGCAGGGTTGTGATGATAAAAGTTAACAGGAACCGAAGCAGGGTTGAGTGATTTGAGAGATTCGAGCATAGAAATTCTGTCTTCTTGTGATTCACCAAGCCCGAAAATTCCACCGCTTATGAGTACCAAGCCGGCTTTATTGACATTTTGGCAGGTTTCATATCGTTCACTCCAGGGATGGGTTGTACAAATTTGCGGATAAAAGGCTTCACTTGTCTCAAGGTTGTGATTATAGGCTTTGATACCTGCCTCTTTGAGTGTGAGGAGCTGCTCAACACTTGCTGTGCCGTTACAGGCGATGAGACGTAATTCAGGGGCGACTTTTTGTACCTCTTTGGCAACATCACAAACAAATTTGAGTGTTTTGTCAGTTAAACCTTTATCTGCAGTGACAAGACAAAATCCAAGGGCTCCGTTGTCTCTTGCCGTAATGGCTTCTTGACAGATGGCATCCACAGGCTTTTGTTTGTAACGTTCTATATCTGCTTTGTAGCGCACACTTTGCGAACAAAACTTACAGTCTTCTTTACATGTACCGCTGTTGATATTACAAATGGAACATAAAAATATTTTTTCACTCACTTTTTTGCCTTTCATAAGAAAAAGTTTTTGTGAGCATATACTGCTCCTGCTCTTTCTTTTTTGTATAGTATTTTACTATAAATTTTTTTTCTAAAACTTCAAGCATGGCACACTCAGAAAGCGGTTTGTTTCGTGCGCACACTTCACCGGGGTTTAAAAAGAGTGTACCCCCTGCAAACTCTACTTCAAACTGATGTGTATGTCCAAAGATGACAACCTCGGCATCTCTGCTCATATAAAAAGGCAGGTGCATAAGCTTAAACTTTGTACCCGCAAGTTTAAAATAGTAGGGTTCCTGAACCAGGTGGTACCTGTTATGATATTGTATTAAATGGGCATCATTGTTTCCGTAAACGGCTATATATTTTTTCCCGCATGCTTCAAGCAGCTCCAGTACCTCTTTTTCGACAATATCTCCGGCATGTATAATAAACTCGGCTCCGTTTTGCACCAAAAAATCAAGGGCGGCTTTTGCCTTTTTGACTTTTTTATGTGTATCGGAGAGTATGCCTATTTTCAATTTTTTATCCTCTGCTTCTGTAACTTCTCTGCCACTTTCGCCCGCACTAAAGTACGGGTTCCGAGGGTATTGCGGAATCGGTACTTTCTATGCTAAAGCATGACTTGTGAAAAAAACTAAATTTTTTTCTGTAGTGCCGACTGAGTACGGATTTTATGCCTTGTCTATTTCTTCTCTTGGTGTACGGGCTTTACACTTCACACATTCGTACACCTCTTTATTTCTGTAGGTACGAGGCGCAAGTACACCTGTGCATCCTTTTTCTTTACATTTAATGGTTGTCGGCTCAAACTTTGAGATAAATTTGCAGTCAGGATAGTTTTCACAGCCCCAAAAAGGGCCTCTGCGAGAGTTTTTCAGGCTGATTTTTCCGCCGCAGTCAGGACAAGGAGTCTCACTCACTTTCTCTTCGACATTAATACTTTTTGTATTTTTGCATTCAGGGTAGTTTGAACATGCAAGAAATTTTCCGTTGCGGCCATTCTTTTCTATCATATCCGCACCGCATTTGTCACACTTTTCATCGGTAGTTGTCTCTTTTTTCTCAACAGGATTGCCCTCTTCGTCACACTGCTCTGTATATTTGCATTTTGGAAAACCGGAGCATGCGATGAAGTTTCCAAAACGTCCGCTTCTCAGAAGCAGTTCATGTTTGCCGCATTTAGGGCAGGTGCGCCCAAGCGGTTTGGCAAGTTTGAGCGAGACAATGTTCTCTTTTCCTGCTTCTATCTGCTTCATGAATTTTTCATAAAACTCAAGGAGCAGTTTCTGCCAGTCCACTTTGCCTTCGGCGATTTTATCGAGTTCTTCTTCCATTTCAGCCGTAAAGTTAATATCAACGATATTTGGAAAGTTTTTCTCCAGAATCTCTGTCACGGTAAAAGCGATTTCTGTCGGGATAATCTGCTTTTTTTCTATGGTCACATAGGTACGGTTGGAGAGTGTCGCAATTGTCGGGGCATAGGTCGATGGACGCCCGACGCCTTCTGATTCGAGTTTTTTAATCAGACTTGCTTCAGAGTAACGCGATGGCGGTTCTGTGAAATGCTGTTCGGGTTTTACACTCTGAATTTCAGCTTTGTCACCCTCTTTTAAAGTAGGTAAAAGTTTGTCTTTGTCTTCTGCTCCCGTGACCGCATAAAAACCGTCAAAAATGAGTTTTCGTCCGCTTGCACGGAATTCATTTTCATTGCCTTTAAAGATAATGCTTTGCTGTTCAAAGAGCGCATCTTCCATTTGACATGCCATAAAACGCTCATATATGAGGCGGTAGAGTTTGATTTCATCAGCTTTTAAAAATTTTTGTGCCACTTCGGGTGTAAACTGCAGCATAGTCGGGCGGATGGCCTCGTGTGCCTCCTGTGCGCCTTTTGATTTTTTCGTATAAACCTTTGGTTCTTTCGGCAGGTATTTCTTGCCGTAACGGCTCTCAATGATGCCGCGGACTGCACCCACGGCTTCTTGTGCGAGGTTGAGTGAATCGGTTCTCATATAGGTAATGACCCCTGAAGTACCGTCTGGAGTTTTGACACCTTCATACAGAGTCTGGGCGACCATCATGGTTTTTTTCGGGGTAAATCCGAGTTTGCTTGAAGCAGCCTGTTGCAGGGTTGAGGTCATAAATGGCGGCGGCGTGGCACTTTTTCGCTGTTTTGTCTCAATTTTTGCAATTTTGAAGTCATCATTTTTGACACTTTGGGTAATTGCCTCTGCCTGTTCTTTGTTCTCTATGGAGAGTTTGGAGATTTTTTGCTCTTTGTGTTTGATAAGATTGGCTTCGATATTTGGCTTGAAAAGAGTGTCAATAGTCCAGTATTCCTGAGGAACAAAGGCTTTGATTTCGCGTTCACGGTCTACGACAAGCTTGAGTGTCGAGCTTTGCACACGCCCGCCACTTAAGCCTTTTTGAATTTTAGAAGCAAGCAGAGGCGAGAGCTTGTAGCCTACAATACGGTCAAGAAGACGACGGGCCTGTTGGGCATTGACCATGTCCATGTCTATTTTTCTTGCATTCTCAAGTGCATGCTTGATGGCTGTTTTTGTAATCTCATGAAAGACAATACGCGGGAGTGTTTCGGGGTCTTTTTTGATAGCATGGGCAATATGCCACCCAATTGCTTCTCCCTCGCGGTCCTCATCGGTCGCGATGTAAATTGTGTCGGCTTTTTTGGCTTTTTCTTTTATCTCTTTGACAGTTGGCGCATTTTCTTTGGCGACAGAGTATTTGGGAATGATTTCATGAGTTTCTTCATCAATTGTAATTCCAAAACGGGATTTTGGCAAATCCCGGATGTGTCCTTTTGAGGCAATGACATCATAGTTTTTGCCTAAAAAGTTCTTGATAGTACGGGCTTTTGCGGGTGATTCGACGATTATTAAGTTCAAATAGTTTTCCTATATATAGTATAGTGATTTGGTTTTTGGTTTTGGAAGTGTAGCGAAAAAGAATAAAATAAGGAAATATTTTTAAATTTATAAAATTTGCAAAAAAAATTAAAGTTATTTTTTTGACTGACGATATTGTTACAGTCTCAAGGCAAGGATGCCTTTTAGAGAACAAAAAATACAAAGAGCGAAAGCTCTTCCATAGAAAAGGATTTATTATGGGTTTTAGAATTAACACAAACGTTGCGGCAATGAATGCATTGCGTAATGCAACACAGACAAACTTGGGTTTAGACAAAAGTTTAAATGCTTTATCTTCAGGTCTGCGTATTAACAAAGCGGCAGATGATGCTTCTGGTATGGCAATCGCCAACTCACTGCGTCAACAGGCACAGGGTCTCGGTCAGGCTATCAACAATGCAAATGACGGGATTGGTGTTGCACAGACTGCTGACGGTGCTTTGGATGAGTATACTAAAATTATTGATACTGTCAGAACGAAAGCAATTCAAGCAGCGTCTGACGGGCAAACATTAGATTCTCGTAAAAAAATTCAGGCGGATATTGACAGACTTCTTGAAGAGGCACAGAACATTGCTTCAACGACTTCATTTAATGGTCAGACACTTTTAAACGGTGCATACCAAAATAAATCATTCCAAATTGGTGCATATTCCGGAGAGACTGTAAAACTTTCCATTAGTGATACACAAACCTCACAAGTAGCTGAGTTTTCTTTAGCTGAAACAAGTGTTGGTTTTTCAAGACTTAGTGGTGCTGCAAACAGTGCTGGTGGATCAGCTTCACTTTCTGTTACAGTTGTAAATGCTGATGGGACGACTGCTACAGTATCTACATCTACTATCTCTTTTGCTTCTGGTGCTGATCTTTCCGGATATGAGATAGCGCAGGCTGTTGTTGACAAGTTTAATCAACAGGCACAGGTTGCAGGCGCTGATGTAAGAGCCTCAATCATTGAAGCAACAGGCTCAACTGTAGATAATCCGGAGTATGGAATCCGTATAGATTCTGCTGGTGATTTAACTGGTATGACACTTGGCGATGGTGTTTCAGATGGAAAGTCGACTGCAATTATTGGAAATACTGCTGCCGGTTTAAATAACAACTTGTCAACAGTTGATGTAACTACTCGTAGAGATGCACAAAAAGCAATTACTATTGCTTCGTATGCACTAAAAGATATAGATGCAACACGTTCAGATATTGGTTCGGTCCAAAATCAGCTTGAATCTACAGTGAGAAATATATCGATTACACAGGTGAATGTCACAGCTGCAGAATCTCAAATTCGAGATGTCGACTTTGCTGCGGAAAGTGCAAACTTCTCTAAATTGAATATTCTTGCACAGTCAGGTTCATATGCTATGAGTCAGGCAAATGCCGTTCAACAAAATGTTTTAAGACTACTTCAGTAGTTTTTATAAATTCTCAAGCTTTATGCTTGGGAATTTTCTTTTTCCAGCACTTTGAGTACATGTAGATCTTTTTCATAGGTCTCTATAATCTTTTTAACATTTTTTACAAAAATAGCATGAAATTTTTTTGTGAATTTTTTTGGGTTTTTTAACTCTTTTGTATTAAAAAAATCATCTGCATAGGGTGTAGTATTCATATAATATATGGTCATTAAATCTCTGAGTTCAAAGATGCACTCGTGATTACACATTGCGCTTACCATTTCTATAAGATTGAGTTTAAACATTAAGCTGTCACTGTGCGGAGCATTTTTAAATGTTTCAAGAAGGGCCAAGTAATCTTTAATCTGTCCAATACGACAGTAAATACCATCTATTTCATTTTGATCAAGTTCTGTTGTAGATAAAGTGTCAAAATATTTTTTCATTTCTTTTCTTAAAAGTATTTTGTTTTGTTTTTGTGGTAACGTTACATCTTTAAGAGGGGTTGGGATTGTCTGATCAAGTTTACATCCATCGGAAAGGTTGTAAATAGTTTGCATGGGTGCTTTGTACTTTCGTGTAAAGTAGTTAATAACAGGGATGGAAAGCATAAACAAAGGAGTAGAATTAACCTTTTCTTTGAAGTTGCCTGTTATTTGCAGGATAGCATCGCCAAGGTGAAAATCTTGATTTTCTTTTGTTTGTATTTTTTTATTTTCGATGGAGCGCGCCTTAAAATGATCAGGCGTATGGGATAACCCATCATCACTAAGTGCCAAGTCTATCCCTAAAAGATAAATTTCCGGTGCATTAAAGATAAGTGCAAATGCATGGATAGAGTCTCCCACGCTAGAAACTGTTAAGGTGCTACGGGAGAGTTTGTATTTTGTTCTATCCTCATGCAGATAAATGTTTTCTTTTTTGAAGTGTTCAAACAGCTCACCAGAAACAGAAGCGCTAAAAAAGAGGAGTGTATCATCCAAAAAGCTTAAATCGCCCAAATTTTTAAGCATTTCATGTGTTGTATATACATTTTCATCAATTTGAACAGCAATATCTGGAGTGACACCGACACGTTTAAGTGTATTGAGTGCTGTAAAAGCAGCGACAATTATAAATCTGTCTTGATTGTCTTTTACCCATTGTGCATTTTTATAAAGAGAGGGTCCTGCTCCTAAAACAAGCCATGCCTTTTCTTGAAATATTGTATCACTTTCTCTTTTACGCAAATCAAGAAATTTATATTCTGCATTGATTCTGTCCAAAACTTTTCTGTTTTTTTCTAAAAGACGATTATGAGAATAAGTTGCTTCTGGTCGGGAGATAAGAATAGCTTGAATCTCTCGAATTTTTGCTTCATATGCAGAGGAAAAAAGATGAAACTTTATGAATTGGTTTTTGAAAAAAGCATTGGTATAAAAACCGTTAAAACATTCTCTAAAGCTACCTGCATTATCAGCAATTGAAAAAAAACTTGTTGTATCCATAAGTGCCTGTTTATAATCAATTGTAAAAAGAGAAAGGCGAAAAAGTTCCAGATTGTCTTCTACTATAAGCACTACTTGAAAATCATATTTTTTGATAGCTTTTGGAATATGTAACCCAAGACCCACTCCTAAAAATATAAACTTGTCAAGTTCTTTCATATGACTGGAGTCGTTAATATTTTTATGATAAAGTTCATATATTTCTGCTGTAGTTGCAAAGTTCGTATAGGCATTTGCATTTTTTATTGTCTCAAAAGAAGCTTTTTCAAAGTTTATTTTTCGTAAACTTCTAAAGCTTTGGTCATTCTTTTTTAAGTTGATATTGTCTACAATTTTTTGTGAGAAGTCCTGAGAATTCGTATTGTATAGCTTTGCACCGCTTGAAAGTTCTACAACATCAAAATAGCCATTTTCATATACAAGATCATATTTGGCAGAGAGTTTTCCGTTATTGAGCAAACTTTCTAAAGCTAGAATTTTATTAGAAACTTTTTCATTATATTCTTTAAAAAACTCAATATTTTTTTGATAATTTTTAATAGCCTGCTCTTCTATATTTTGCATAAATATCCTTTCATAAGTATTGCAAGCATAAAATATACCAAAATTAATGGTATGAAAGTTGCTAATTGATACGTATGGATATTTTAAAACTAATAGGCAGGGAAAAAGCATTATTTGATGATGACATACAAACATACAAAAATGATTTAGACAAAATTGTAAGTGATGCGAAATTTTTGGTGCTTGGCGGAGCAGGAAGTATTGGGAGTGCTGTTGTAAAAGAAATTTTTTCTCGTAATCCAAAAAAGCTGCACGTTGTTGATATTTCGGAAAATAATTTGACTGAATTGGTTCGTGACATTAGAAGCTCATTTGGTTATATAGAAGGAGAATTTGCGACTTACGCACTCGATATCGGTTCAATTGAGTACGATGCTTTTATTGCACAGGATGGAAAATATGACTATGTACTTAATCTTTCAGCACTCAAACATGTACGCAGTGAAAAAGATTCTTTTACTTTAATGCGGATGATTGAAACCAATATTTTCAATACTGACAAAACTTTACAACATTCTATTGAACACGGAGTAAAAAAATACTTCTGTGTTTCAACTGATAAAGCTGCAAATCCTGTCAATATGATGGGGGCGAGCAAGCGAATTATGGAGATGTATGTGCATAGAAAATCACAACAAATCAATGTCTCTATGGCACGTTTTGCCAATGTTGCTTTTAGTGATGGTTCTCTTTTGCACTCTTTTAATATGCGTCTTGAAAAACAGCAACCCCTTGTAGCGCCGGATGATATAAAACGCTACTTTGTCACACCGAAAGAGAGTGGTGAGTTATGCCTGATGAGTGCTGTCTTTGGGGAGAACCGTGATATTTTCTTTCCAAAACTCTCAGAATCGCTACACCTTGTTTCTTTTGCAGATATTGCTGTAAAATACTTATATGTAAAGGGATATGAGCCTTACATCTGCAAAAGTGAAGAGGAAGCAAGAACTCTGGCAAAAATACTTCCAGAAGAGGGAAAATGGCCTTGCCTTTTTACAAAAAGTGATACCACAGGTGAGAAAGATTTTGAAGAGTTTTTTACTGAAAATGAAGTGTTGGATGTAGAGAGGTATGAAAATATTGGCATCATCAAAAACAAGCTTGATTTTGATGAGAATGCACTCAATGCATTCAGCCAAAAGATTGAAGATTTTAAAAAAAATCTGCAATGGAGTAAAGAGGAGATAGTTGCAGAGTTTTTTAAACTTCTCCCAAACTTTGAGTATGAAGATAAGCAGAAATATTTAGACGGAAAAATGTGATGCAAAAAATTGTAAACTTTATTCAGAACCTCTACAATACAACAGATTTCATCCCCCTGCATGAACCACGATTTCGAGGGAATGAAAAAAAATATCTAAATGAATGTATCGACTCTACTTTTGTCTCATCTGTCGGAAAGTTTGTTAATAGATTTGAAGAGGAGTTTGCCTCTTATGTGGGAAGCAAATACGCCATAGCTACAGTCAATGGCACAAGTGCTTTACATGTAAGTCTCCTTCTTGCTGATGTCAAAGCGGGAGATGAAGTGATCACCCAGGCCCTCACTTTTGTCGCTACATGTAATGCCATAAAATATTGCCAAGCAGAGCCTGTTTTTGTAGATGTTGGGCTTGATACCTTGGGGATGAGCCCTGATGCTTTGGAGTCATTTTTAAAGAAGAACTGCGAAGTTCAAAATGGTGTCTGCCTCAATACTGCTACAAACAAAACTATCAAAGCTGTCGTACCGATGCACACCTTTGGGCATCCTTGCAAAATTGATACAATCGCAGAGATTTGTAAGGCGTGGCACCTTACACTCATAGAAGATGCTGCGGAGTCTTTGGGGAGTTTTTACAAAGGTAGACACACAGGAACTTTTGGAAAAAGTGCTGTGTTTAGTTTCAATGGCAACAAAATCATTACAAGTGGCGGAGGCGGTGTCATCATCACCGATGATGAAGAACTTGCAAAAAGAGCTAAACATCTCACAACCACAGCAAAACTCCCTCACCCTTATGAATACGAACACAACACCATCGCCTATAACTACCGTCTGCCAAACCTTAATGCAGCCCTTTTAGTTGCACAGATGGAACAACTTGAAACATTTTTACAAAATAAACGGTTTTTAACTCAAGAATATATACAGTTTTTTAAGCAGTTTGACGATATAGATTTTATTAAAGAGCCAAAAGATGCAAAAAGTAACTACTGGCTCAATGCCATAATATTAAAAGATAAAAAGCAAAGGGATACATATCTTAAGTATCTCAATGAAAATGGTGTGATGAGCCGGCCGATTTGGAGATTGATGAGTGAATTAGAGATGTTTCAAAATTGTCAAAATGATGGACTTCAAAACTCAAAATTTTTGAGTGAACGCATTATCAATATACCAAGTAGTGTGCTATGAAAAAAGAGATAATTTTACTCGGTGGCGGTGGGCATTGTAAGTCTGTTATCGATGTTATTGAGGCTGAAGGTCATTTTAAAATTGCAGGTATTATTGAGAAGTATGTAGGTGAGTCCAAGAGTGTTTTAGGGTATAAGCTTATCGGTACAGATGACGAATTAGAGAAGTTGCGCGAGCAATATGAATACGCTTTTGTCACTGTTGGACACATCAAGTCAAACACCGTACGCATCAAACTTTTTGAAAAACTCAAAAGTTTAGGCTTTACCATTCCCATTATTATCTCCCCTTTTGCCTATGTATCCAAACACGCAAAAATAGAAGCTGGTACTGTTGTGATGCACCATACACTTATCAACGCGGGGGTGCGTGTGGGTGAAAATTGCATCATCAATTCCAAAGCACTTCTTGAGCATGACTGTACCATAGAAAATCATGTACATGTAAGTACAAATGCACTTCTTAATGGTGATGTACATGTAAAAGAACATAGTTTTATAGGGAGTGGCGCTGTTGTGAAACAGGGTTATAGAGTAGAGGGATTTGTCAAAATGGGGAGTGTTGTGAAATGAATGTTTTTATCATCGCAGAAGCGGGAGTCAATCACAACGGTTCTTTGGAGTTGGCAAAAAAACTCATCGATGTAGCGAGCAGTGCCGGTGCTGATGCTATAAAATTTCAAACTTTTAAGGCAGAAAAGCTTGTCAGCCGTGATGCAAAAAAAGCACAGTATCAACAAGAAAATATGCAAGAGACAGATGACTCTCAGTACAATATGCTTAAAAAACTTGAACTCGATGTAGACGCACACCATCAACTCATTAATTATGCAAAAAGTAAAAATATTATGTTTCTCTCCACCCCTTTTGATAATGAAAGCATAGAGATGCTTAATGATTTGGGATTGAAAATATTTAAAATACCAAGCGGAGAGATTACAAATCTACCATATTTACGCCAGATTGGCAAACTCTCAAAAGAGGTAATTCTCTCTAGCGGTATGGCAAGTATGCGAGAAATAGAGGATGCTTTAAATGTTTTAACAAAAGCAGGTACACCAAAGCAAAAGATTACGGTACTACATGCAAATACAATGTATCCAACCCCAATGGAGGATGTAAATTTAAGAGCAATGCCAATAATTGGTAAAAGGTTTGATGTGGCATATGGCTATAGTGACCATACACTTGGAATTGAGGTGGATATTGCCGCTGTAGCAATGGGAGCGAGTGTAATAGAAAAGCACTTTACCCTTGATAAGAGTATGGAGGGACCTGACCATAAAGCTTCGTTGGAGCCAAATGAACTCAAAGCCATGGTCACAGCTATAAGAAATATTGAAACAGCACTTGGAAGCAGTGAAAAAAAACCAAGCAAAAGTGAAACACCAAACATAGAGGTTGCAAGAAAATCCATCGTAGCAGCAAGAGATATTAAAAAAGGAGAGATATTCAGCGAAAGAAATCTCACAACAAAACGCCCTGCCAAAGGAATAAGCCCTATGAAGTGGGATACAGTCATTGGAACTGTTGCACAAAAAGATTATGCAAAAGATGAGATGATATGAAACGAAAAATAGCTGTAGTCACTGCAACTCGTGCAGAATATGGACTCTTGAAACCACTGCTTAAAGAGATCGAGAATGATGATACTCTGCAACTACAGCTTATAGTAACTGGTACACATTTAGAGGAAAACTTTGGTAACACCTACAAAGAGATAGAGCAAGAATTTGATATTGATGCAAAGATTTCAATGGATTTATCTTGTGAGAGCGGGGAGTGTCTATCTTTGGCAATGGCACAACTACAAAAAGATATAACAGAAGTTTTGGTACAACTTTGCCCTGATATAATGGTTATTTTGGGAGATCGTTATGAGATGCTGAGTGTTGCTACTGCTTGTTTAATGTTGCATATTCCTCTAGCACATATTCATGGTGGAGAGCTTACACAAGGGGCAATTGATGATGCCATCCGCCATGCCATTACCAAACTCTCACATCTACACTTTACATCAACAGAGGTATACGCCAAAAGAGTTATACAAATGGGAGAAGAGCCAAGAAGAGTGTTTAATGTTGGTAGTTTAGGGGTACAAAGCATAAAGACTTTGCAGCTTTTAAATAAACAAGAGTTTGAAAAAAGTATTGGCTTCAAACTTGGCAAAAAAAATCTACTTGTAACCTATCATCCTCAAACACTCTCAGGGAAAATTCCAAAAGAGCAATTTAGTACACTTTTAGAAGCTTTAGAGAGTTTAAAAGAGACAAAAATCATCTTTACCAAAGCAAATGCTGATGAGGGCGGACAGATCATTAATGCAATGATAGATGCGTATGTAAAGAGTCATAAAAACAGCATTGTTTTTGCATCTCTTGGACAGCTTCGTTATTTTTCAGCCTTGGAGTTTGTTGATGGGGTGGTTGGCAATAGTTCAAGTGGAATTTTAGAGATTCCAAGTTTTAAAATTCCAACACTCAATATTGGAGAGAGACAAGAGGGGCGGATTCAGGCAAAGAGTATTATAACTGTAGATATAGAGGCTAATGCCATTAGACAAGGTCTTGAGAAGATTTATGATCCCTCTTTTTTAGAGAGTCTCAAAAGAGTTAAGAACCCTTATGAGGGCAAAGAACCGAGTAAAAAGATAAAAGAGTGCCTAAAAACAGTAGAACTTGAACATATTTTAGAGAAAAAATTTTATGATGTAGGAGGTATGTTATGAGTACATATAAAGAGATTTTGTTACATAAAAATTCAACTATCCAAGAAGCACTCAAAGTGATAGACAAAGGTGCTATGCGTATTGCCATAGTACTTGGGGAAAATGAAAAAGTTGTAGGAACGCTTACTGATGGAGATATCCGCCGTGGGCTTTTAAATGGACTCTCTTTGGACTCTAGTATTGAAAATCTTTACTTTAAGGAACCAACGCTTGCAAATATAAATGATTCCAAAGAACTTATTATCCAAAAAGCGATTCGTAAGCAGATTTATCAGATTCCTATTGTTGATGATGAAGGAAAACTTGTCAAGATTGAAGATTTGGCAAAACTGCTCAAAACAAATGCGAAAAAAAATAGAGTTGTTTTAATGGCAGGAGGACTTGGAACAAGACTGAGACCACTCACGCAGGATGTACCCAAGCCCCTCTTAAAAGTTGGAAACAAGCCTATTTTAGAGACAATTATAGAAAACTTTGCAAAATACGGTTTTGTTAACATTACCATCAGTGTCAATTACAAAGCAGATATGATTAAAAAGTATTTTGGCGATGGAAGTACACTTGGTGTCAATATTAATTATATTCAAGAGGATAAACGATTAGGTACAGCTGGAGCACTTTCGCTGATAAAAGAACGTCCGCAAGAGTCTTTTTTTGTTATGAATGCAGATTTACTGACCAATGTAAACTTTGAGCATCTTTTGGACTATCACTCGTTTGAGAATTCTGTGGGTACGATGTGTGTGAGAGAGTATGACTATCAGGTGCCTTACGGGGTGATACAGACTGAGGGAAGCAAAATAATATCTATAGAGGAAAAGCCTGTGCACAAGTTTTTTGTCAATGCCGGTATTTATGTTCTTTCTCCTCAGGTCTTTGAATATATTCCAAAAAATGAGTTTTATGATATGCCGACACTTTTTGAAGATATTATAAAAAATGAACTCAAAACTATATCCTTTCCTATTCATGAGTATTGGCTTGATATTGGACGGATGAGTGATTTTGAACAAGCGCAAGTTGAATACAAAGAGATATTTTAATGTTATATGATAAAACTTTTTTAGCCATAATTCCTGCAAGAGGCGGTTCCAAGAGGTTACCTCGTAAAAACGTTCTGGATTTGGCAGGTAAACCATTAATTTCGTGGAGTATAGAAGCTGCCAAACAAAGCAAATATATTGACGAAGTTGTTGTTTCAAGTGATGATGATGAGGTTCTTAATATTGCGAAAGAACAAAATGCTTCAATCATGAAACGCCCTGTAAGACTCGCTACTGATACAGCTACAACTTTTGAGGTTGTTGAACATCTGATAAAAAATTTTGAAAAACAATATACATATATTATTTTGTTGCAACCAACAAGCCCTTTGAGAAAAAGTGAAGATATCGACAAAGCAATAGAGTTCTTGCATACTAAAAATGCAGATGCAGTTATAAGTGTATGTGAAATGGAACACTCACCACTTTGGTCTAATACTCTGCCAAAAGATAAAAGTATGGCGACTTTTTTACATAAAGAAATTTTGAATAAAAGAAGTCAGGATTTAGAAACATATTATAGGCTAAACGGCTCAATTTATATTATAAAAGTCGCGAAACTTTTAGAAAAAAAAAGTTTTTTTTTAAAAGATAATATTTATGCTTATGTGATGGATCAAAAAAAATCAATTGATATCGACACGAAATTAGATCTTGAAATAGCCAATTATTTACTTTCTAAGTCAATATAATAGCTATAGATTATATGGTTTATAATACTGTGCATATCTTCCACAATGCCATATGCTCCTTTCTTTGTTGCTACATGGAAATTGATGTCTGAGAGTTTTTTTAATTTTCCGCCATCAAAACCTGTGAGCCCAATAATAGTAGCACCCTCTTTTTTTGCATACTTGACAGCTTTTGTTATGTTTTTTGAGTTGCCGCTACAGGAAATGGCAATGAGGATATCTTCTTTTTTTATTCTATCTTTGAGTTGCATGTAAAATATATTTTTATACCCAATATCATTGGCAAGTGCTGTACAAACAGGAGTATTATCACTGAGACTTTCTACATCAAAACTTTTTATATTTCTTCTTTTGAGTCCTACTCCTAAATCATTTACCATATGTGAAGCAGTAGCTGCACTGCCACCATTTCCAATAATAAATATTTTTCCAGAAGTGTTGTCTAAGAGTTCTATAATTTTTGCAATTATATCTAAATTACTTTTTTGAAGTGTAGCAATAAGTTTTTTTATGTACTTCTTTGCAAAGTTTTTCATAATAAATACCTTGTGTTAAGTTATGATTGGGTATCTTATCTTAATAATTTAAAATGAAGGTTAATATATGTTTAAAGACACCTACTTTTTAGACGCAAATGAAGCATTACGAGTTGCTTCATTACAGAATAAAGATCATAAATATAAACTTCAGTTGTGTTATTATGCTGGTAAAAAAATTGAATCAAACTTTGTTAATTTTATTCATTTACCATTTGAAGATTTTCTAGAAAACTTGGCTCAGGGTATATATAGATTGCCAACACAAATTGATTTCTCTGGTCTTGAATTATCAGAAGAGGTTAAAAATGAAATAGAAACAAATTTTTTTTCTTTATTAGAACAAGCAAAAGTATATAGGTATGAACTAAATCTTGCTTATTTTAATAGTATGAAAAATTTAAGATTAAATTTCTCAGAACCTTGGAGATTTTATTTAAGAGCACATAATTCAACAAAGGTTATGCAGCATATTATGAAAGCACTTGCAAAGGAATTAGAAAGAAAAGGTTTTTATGTAGTATTAGATATGCAATATGGCATAGAAGATGAAAAGTGTTTAAAAAATATGTTTTTTGCTAAGCCACATGTAAAAATAAATATAAATCACATGGATAACATTATGCTTAGTGATGAAGTTTTTAATATTGTCTGGTTTCAAGATATGATGCCTTTTTTACAAGATTCTCAAAAATACATTGCAAGAAAACGAGATATTGTTTTTCATCTGACTGATGATATTGGTAAAAAATTATTATCGAAAGGAATAGAATCAAAATTACAACCATTTTGTATAGATAAAACTGTATATAAAATTCGAGATAACATAGTACGAGAACAAAAAGTAGTTTTTATTGGATCTTCGTATAAAGATAGAATAAAGAATAAAAAATTTGTACAAATTGCAAAGAGAATTATAGCCTTATATGATAAGGAGGGAGTTTTTAAATATGATTGTCTTTATGAAATTTCTCAAGAATATAATGAAGATATGAAAAATATAAATTCTATTGTTGGGTATGTCATAAGAGATATTTTAATATTAAGACTATGCACAATAAAGACAAAATATAAGATAGAGATTTATGGAGAGGGCTGGGATGAGTATGATGAAGTAAAACCATATTATAAAGGCATATTGAATTATGGAAAAGATATATCAATTGTTTATAATAGGGCTACATATGTTTTTATTCCAACTTCATATCTATTACAGCAAAGAATTTTTGAAGGCACTGCTAGTGGAGCGATTCCATTGGCTTATGATAATAGATATAGAACAAAAGAAAATACAAAAGATATACCTGTTATATATTTTCAAACAGTTAATGAACTTGAAAAAATATTAAATAGTGATAAAGTTCCAAAGTTGGATTTAGAGTTTTTTGTAAAACAATATACTTACGATAAGTTTTTAAATAGAATAGTGAATATAATAAATACGAGGAAATACAATGAAAATGTATAATCATAATATTCTAATATCATCTATGCCAAAGTCTGGAACAGTATTGGTTACTAATATTATTTATAAATTATTATCTATAGATAAAATGGATCCCCCATTAAATGAAGAGCTATTGGAAGCTTTTTTAAAAAAATTAAACATCAAAGATACTAGAGTTTCTTTTGGTGGTATAAATAGTGTGAATAATAAAGAAATATTAGTAGCTACAAATTTTCATAACTTAAATGGCACAATATATAAACATTTCTTACTGGATATTACAAATGGGATAGATTTATCTAAAAAAGTTATTTATTTTGGACATGCTTCACCTATAGAAATTATGTCTAATAAGATATTAAAAAAGATTAATAAAAAAATTTATGTATACAGATATGGTTTAGATGTTTTAAACTCAAAAATGAAATTTATTGAAAATTTAGATTATGTGTTTTTTTTAATGAAAAAATTAAAAAGTCAGTTAAAATACCAAGAGCTTAGATATTTGACTCCAGAAAAGGTATATGCGACAATTGAAGCTTGGACTAAGCATGTGGAAGCATTTTTAAAATATAAAAAAGAATTTTATGGAATACAGTATGAAAGTTTATTAGCTAATCCACGAAAAGAGATAAAGAAACTTTCTATTTATTTAGAAATAGATATTGATGATGAGAAAATAGAGAATATAATAGATAATATCTTTTATAAGGAATTAACTACCTCAATACACAGACATGCATATTATCGGCACTATAATGAATCAAAAAAAGTTAAAGAGTGGTTCAAATTTATTTCTTATAAATTCTATAAAGACTTTGTTGAAACAAATAAAAATATTCTGCAAGATTTAGGGTATTCAATCAGCTTAGAAAAAAAGTATAATACTCTGCAGTTCCATAATATTTTTGAGCGAAAGTTAGAAGTGTATAAAAGGATAATTCCAAAGTTCCAATCAATAAAAAATCTTGTTGAATATTTGAAGGGTTACAATATCGTTGTTTATGGATATAATAACTATAAAACTTACTTGAAACGATATTTAAAAAATAATGTAAATGTTACTATGATTTGTGATAATAATTTTAAAAATATAAATAAAGAACATGTGTTATCTCCTAAAAAATTACTATCTAAGGTGTCTGAGTATGACTATATTATTATTACAGAATCTTCAGAAAACTGTAAAGTTACAATAAATAAAAAGTTGCGTTTGCACGGTGGAGTGGTGGTTTTAGATGTTTGTCATCTTATTAAGAGGTAAAATATTTTGAAAACTTTAATTATAGTTCCACCAAATGGGATTTTAAAGAAGCAAGATTTTTTCATTGATCGATTAGTTCAGTTTTTATTTATAAAGTATAAGTGGAAAATTATTTTAATTATCTTAAAAGAACCTTCTTATATGACAACTCATAAGTATTTTGATAAGGTTCTTCAAGTTGATACAAAAGATGAAATATTATCAATAATAAGTAAAATTGACTATACTATTTTAATATCTAGAGGTTGGATGCATGCCTATGCTTTTAGTGCTGAGATATTAAAAAATTTTCCAAATGCAATAATAACCCTTAAAGATTGGAATTTTAGTACAAGAGAAGAATATAAATTTTTATTTGGAAATGATGATGACTTTAAAGCAATAGAATATATTTTTAGATATGGGAAAAAAATATTATCACATTATACAGAAGAACAAGCAGTAATATGGTCAAAAATATATAAAGTAAATGTAGATAAATTTATATTTTTACCCGAATTGACTTTATACAGTAACTTTAATGAGAAAAATACTAAATTTAGTAATAAATTAAATTTAGTATATGCAGGAAGAATTTCTTCAACTGTATTACCAGGTGAAATATTTCCAAATAAGTCTCATATATATAGTATTAAAAAACTTACATCTGAGAGTATTACAATAAGTTTTTTAATTCCAAAGAAGAATCTTGATGAGATGAAAACTAAAAGAGAATTATTTATAGACTTTTTTTATGAGGATAGATTCAATAATAATTTTGCGATACTTGAAGGTAAAGATTTAGATTCTAAAAAATTGCATGGTTATCATTTTGGTTTTTTTGAATTGTTTATTGACTCTAAAAATGAAATGTTATATAAATATGCTGTTGTTAGTAAATTTGCATTTTATTTGGAAGGAGCATTGCCAATATTAGTACATGAGAAGTTCGTATCTATGGCAAAAATAGTTAGAGATAATAATATTGGTATAGTCTTTTCTAATGATAATTTTAAAGATTTTGCTTCTTTTCTTCAAATGCATAAAGATCAATATGAGGTTTTTATAGAAAATATTAAAAACTTTAGAAAGGTATTTAGTTTTAATAATTGTAATTTTGTAGAATTACTTGGTCTTGATATAGAAAAATAAAACTTATATAATTACATGGATATTTAAAATGTTAATAAAAAAAAGCTTAATACATTTAAAACAACTAGAAGCAGAATCAATTTATATTCTCCGTGAGGTTGCGGCTGAGTTTTGTAATCCTGTAATGATGTACAGTGTAGGCAAAGACAGCTCCGTTATGCTGCATTTGGCACAAAAAGCATTTGCACCGGCTAAAGTGCCTTTTACATTCTTACATGTAGATACGCTTTGGAAATTTGCTGAGATGATAGAGTTTCGCGATAAGCGCGCAAAAGAGCTTGGCTTTGACCTTGTGGTGCACTCAAACCCTGAAGGGATAGCCATGAATATAAGCCCCTTTGAACATGGAAGTAAACTTCATACCGACATTATGAAAACTCAAGCACTCAAACAAGCTCTTAATAATGGTGGTTATGATGCTATTATCGGTGGAGCAAGAAGAGATGAAGAGAAATCTCGTGCCAAAGAGCGCATATTCTCCTTTCGTGATAAATATCACAGGTGGGATCCAAAAAAACAAAGACCGGAACTTTGGAATATTTTTAACACCGCTATTGAAAAAGGGGAATCCGTACGTGTGTTTCCTATAAGTAATTGGACAGAGCTTGATGTATGGCAGTATATCTATTTAGAAGGTATTCCTATTCCATCTCTTTACTTTGCTAAAGAGAGAGAAGTGGTTGAGTATGAAGGCACAAAGATCATGGTAGATGATGAAAGAATGCCGGAGCAACTCAGAAAAACAGCGAAAACAGAGATGGTGCGTTTTCGTACGCTTGGATGTTATCCTTTAACCGGCGCTATTAATTCAACTGCGACAACACTGCCTGAAATTATTCGTGAAATACTTCTTTCAACTTTAAGTGAGCGAGAAGGTCGGTTGATAGACAAAGATAGTGAAGGTGCTATGGAGCGTAAAAAGATAGAGGGATATTTTTAATGAGTATAAATAATGAAAAAATCTCTTTAGATATAGAAGCCTACCTCAAAGAGTATGAAAACAAAGATATATTGCGTTTTTTAACTTGCGGAAGTGTAGATGATGGGAAATCCACTCTCATTGGTCGTCTTTTATATGATAGCAAGATGATATTTGACGATCAACTCTCTACTGCACAAAATGAGAGTAAAAAATACGGCACGACGGGTGAGAAGTTGGATATGGCTTTGCTTGTTGATGGTTTGCAAAGTGAGCGAGAACAGGGAATTACCATAGATGTAGCCTATAGGTTTTTTGCAACCGAAAAAAGAAAATTCATTATTGCCGATGCGCCGGGGCATGAACAGTACACTAGAAATATGGTGACAGGTGCCTCAACTGCGGATGTAGCTATAATACTTATAGATGCCCGCAAAGGTATTCTTACACAAACAAGAAGACACAGTTTTATAGTTAATCTTTTAGGGATAGAACATGTTATAGTCGCTATCAATAAGATGGATTTAGTAAATTTCTCCAAAGAAGTGTTTGATGAGATACAAGCCTCTTATGAAACTTTAGCAGACGAATTGGGAATTAAAAACAGATACTACATCCCTTTGAGTGCATTAGAAGGTGATAATGTAGTAAACCAAAGTGATAATACTCCCTGGTATGCAGGAGAACCTCTTTTAGAACTGCTAGACGCTATGGATATATCTAAAAAAGAGACAGAAGAAAAATTTAGATTTCCGGTGCAGTATGTCAATCGCCCAAATTTAGACTTTAGAGGTTTTTGTGGAACTGTTGCCAGTGGTAGCGTCAAAGTAGGTGATGAAATAACTGTGCTTCCTTCGGGAAAGACGACGAAAGTCAAAAGTATTATTAATGCCGGAGATATCAAAGAAAACCATAAACAGCTTACGTGTAATGAGGTCTATGCCCCAATGGCGGTAACGATTACGACAGAAGATGAAATTGACATCAGTCGTGGAGACATACTCGTACATACCAAAAAAATGCCAAGGGTTTCAAATACGTTAAAAGTTATGCTTGTATGGATGAATGAAACACCGATGCAGATAGCTAAGACGTATGACATTAAACGTGCTGTTTCCGTTATTAGCGGCGTAGTGGAGCATATTAACTATAAAATAGATGTGAATACATATAAAAGAGAACAGGTAAAAGAGTTACAACTCAACGACATAGCCTCTTGCAAAATAACACTTACCCGTCCGATAGCGGCAGATAAATACAAAGAAAATCGCCGAACGGGAAGTTTTATCATCGTTGACAGAGTCACAAATAATACGGTGGGTGTGGGTATGATAGTTGATGTGGCAGCAAGAGAAAATGAAAGAAAAGAAACACAAACAAGAAATTATACCGATGCAGAAAAAGCACTTAACTATTATATAAGAGAAAACTTTCCTGAGTGGAACTGTAAACTAATTTAATATACCAAGAGATAAATAAACATGACAAACAATAAAAATATAATTTTCCATGAGAATCACCTATCAAAGCAAAAAAGAGCAGCGATAAAGGGACAAAAACCCTGTGTGTTATGGTTTACGGGATTAAGCGGCAGCGGTAAATCTACATTGGCAAATGCAGTAGAAGTGAAACTCAATCAATTACAAAAACATAGTTACCTTTTAGACGGTGATAATATTCGTTTAGGGCTTAACAAAGGACTTGGTTTTTCTGATGAAGATAGGATTGAAAATATTAGAAGAATCGGTGAAGTCGCAAAATTGTTTGTTGAAAGTGGTCTTATAGTTTTGAGTGCTTTTATATCTCCTTTTCAAAAAGAAAGAGACACAGTCAGAACACTTGTAGCAAAAGATGAATTTATAGAAATATTTGTAGATACTTCCCTTGAAATATGTCAACGCAGAGATCCAAAAGGCTTGTATATAAAGGCAATGCAGGGAGAAATTCCAAATTTTACGGGTATATCTTCACCGTATGAAATACCAAATAAAGCAGAGATACATATAAAAACAGAGAAAATGACCATAGAAGAAGCAAGCCAGATAATTATACAATATTTACAAAAAAGAGGATATTTAGAGTGTTAGAAGAGATTAATCTACAGCAAATTGCTACGATTGCAAAAGAGGCAGGCAAAGCCATTATGCAAATATATCAAAAAGATTTTACGATAGAGTACAAAGATGATAATTCTTTTTTGACGGAAGCAGATACTAAAGCAAATGAAATTATCTGTTTGGCTTTGCAAAAGCTGTATCCGAATATACCGATACTCTCTGAAGAAAATAAGCAGGTAGTCTATGAAATAAGAAAAAATTGGCAATATTACTGGTGTATTGATCCTCTAGACGGGACAAAAGAGTTTATAAAGCACAATGGCGAGTTCACAGTAAACATAGCGCTTATTCATAAAGACACACCGGTTTTAGGTGTAGTATATGCTCCGGCAACAAAAGAAATGTACAAAGCAAAAAAAGGCAAGGGCGCGTTTAAAAATGGACAAAAACTTCCTTTACATGTAAACAGCCATCCTCAAAAGGAACTTCATATTGTTGCTTCAAAATCACACCTCTCACCAGAGACACAAGCATTTATAGATGCTCTTTCAGCAGAAAAAAAAGAGCAAAGAAACAGGGGAAGTTCTTTGAAACTTTGTATGGTGGCTGATGGAAGTGCAGATATTTATCCAAGGCTTGGACCAACTATGGAGTGGGATACGGCGGCGGCTGATGCTATTGTCAGACAAAGCGGCAAAATGACATATCAGTTTGAAAACATGCAACCATTAGTGTATAATAAAAAGAATTTGCTAAACCCTTGGTTTATAGTAAAATAAGAAGATTTTATAAATGAGTGATAAATTTGCAATAGATTCCCATAAAATGAGTTTACATCCTGTCCGGGTTGCAAGATGGCTTGAAGCAGATGATAACTGGGAGAGACTCAAAAAAATCTACCCTGTGTATGTGGAAGTGTCACCGTATGGCGGATGCAATCACCGGTGTACATTTTGCGCGCTTGATTATATGGGCTATGAAAATATCGGCATAGATTTTGAAGTTTTAAAAAACAGCCTGAGTGATATGGCAGCTCATGGTGTGAAAAGTGTGATGTTTGCAGGAGAAGGCGAGCCTCTGCTGTTTAAAGATTTAGACCTCATTGTAGAGCACTGCTCACAAGTGGGTATCGATACCTCCATAACAACAAACTTTGTTCCGCTCAATAAAAAAAACATTGAGCGTTGCATTGAGAACTGTTCCTGGATAAAAGTGAGCCTCAATGCGGGAACGGCTCAAAGCTACGCCGCAATTCATCAAACAAAAGAGCTTGATTTTGAGCGGGTCATGAATAATTTAGCGTATGCTTTGGAGTACAGAAGACAAAACAAGCTTACATGTACGCTTGGCGTACAGATGCTTCTGCTTCCCGAAAACAGAGATGAAGCGGTGATTTTAGCTCAAAAAGTCAAAGAGCTCGGGGCTGACTATTTGGTGATAAAACCCTATTCGCAACATAATTTCAGTGAGACAGACAGATACAAAGACATAGACTACTCTCAAATGCTCGATGTTGAAGAGGAACTAAAAAGCTTTAATGATGAGAATTTTCATATAGTTTTTCGTGCAAATACGATGAAAAAATATGTGAAAAAAGAGCATTCCTACTCTACCTGCCACGCGACTCCGTTTTTTTGGGGATACATTGCCGCTGACGGAAAAGTTTTTGGCTGCAGTGCTTACCTTGGGGATGAGCGCTTTTGTTACGGCAATATTTATGACAACAGCTTTAGTGAAATTTGGGAAAGTGACAAACGCAGAGAATCGTACAACTTTGTGCAAAAGGAGTTGGATATTAAAAATTGCAGAGTCAACTGCAGAATGGATGAGGTCAATCGCTATCTGGACAGGTTGAAAAATCCAGAGGCGCATGATAATTTTATATAAGGGATGATATGAAAGCAGTAGTAACGGGTGGAGCCGGGTTTATCGGCTCGCATATGGTTGATTTGTTGGTCAAAGAGGGTTTCCATGTAACGGTGTTGGACAATCTGGCAAACGGACGGCTTGAGAATATTGCACATCACAAGGGGAAGATAGAATTTTTCCAAGTTGATATTGGCGATTATGAAACTGAATTGGACAGCTATTTTGAAGATGCGGATTATGTGTTTCATTATGCAGCTTTGGCGGATATCGTCCCATCAATTAACAACCCTGTAAAATACCACAGAGCCAATGTAGACGGTACAATCAATGTGCTTGAAGCGGCGAAAAAAAGTAAAAATCTTAAAAAGTTTGTTTATGCAGCTTCGAGTTCATGTTATGGTATCCCAGATGTCTATCCGACACCCGAAGATACTCCCATAAAACCGGAATACCCGTATGCCCACACAAAAACAGTAGCCGAACAGTATGTCATGCACTGGGGGCAGTTATATAATATGCCCGTAGTGTCGATGAGGTTCTTTAATGTCTATGGAGTGCGTCATAGAACAGGAGGGACATACGGTGCTGTATTTGGGGTGTTCTTGGCACAATTGTTAAATAACAAACCACTGACAATAGTGGGTGACGGAGAGCAGACAAGAGATTTTACCTATGTGAGTGATATAGTCGATGCATGTTTCATGGCAGCAAAAAGCCCTATAAGTCAAGAGATTTTTAATGTAGGCAGTGACAATACTTACAGCATTAATTACCTTGCCGAGCTTTTAGGTGGAGAAAAACACTACATTCCAAAAAGACCGGGAGAACCTGAGAGCACTTATGCGGACATTTCAAAAATAAAAACTATGCTAGGCTGGAAACCAAAAATAAGCTTTGAAGAGGGCGTGAAAATAATGCTTGAAAATATAGATTCTTGGCGGGAAGCTCCGCTTTGGGATGAAAAAAGCATTCAAGAAGCGACTAAAGAGTGGTTCTTGTATCTGGGGGAGAAATAATTTTGTTAGATGCAAAAGAGATAAGAAAAAAAACAATAGAACTCTCCTGCAAAACAGGAGCAGGACACTTGGCACCCTCACTGAGTACCGTCGAAATGCTGAGTGTCCTCTTTAGAGATTTTTTGCACTATAACAAAAAAAATGCTCAGGATGAAAGCCGTGACAGGCTCATATTTTCCAAAGGGCATGGTGCCTATGCGTACTATGTAATCTTAAACGAGCTTGGTTTTTTGCCAAAAGAAGAACTGGATAATTTTTACAGGGGAGCATCCATTAAAGGATGTTTGACACAAAATTTGGACTATATGATAGAAGCCTCTACCGGCTCACTCGGACACGGACTGCCTATAGCCGTTGGGATGGCACAGGCTTTTAAAATGCAAAACAAAACAAACAAGGTTGTCTGTATCGTCGGAGACGGAGAGATGCAGGAGGGAAGCAATTTTGAAGCCTTGGCGCTTGCATACAGATTTCAACTTGACAATCTTCTTTTGATTGTCGATGCAAACGAACTGCAGGCGATGGACAGAGTGGCAGATGTGGGGCTTGATAATGAGAGACTGGCAAAAGTCTTGCACAGTTATACGGATAATTTCTCAAAAATAGACGGGCATAATGAAAACAGCTTACATGTAAGCTTAAAGAACTTTTTTCATACAAAAAATGACAATTTCTCCATTGTATTTTGTGATACGCTCAAGGGCAAGGGCGTAGCGGTTTGTGAAAATTCTATAGCCCATCATTTTCGATGCCCGACGCAAGACGGATATGTTTTGGGGTGTGATGATGAGTAAACTGGTCGGCAAAAAAGAAGTTATGGCAGAAATATATAGTTATTTTAAAAATGATGAAAAGATGGTCCTGCTGGTCGGCGATATGGGATTTGCCGTGTTGGATGATTTTTTTGACAATCATAAAGAGCGAACTTTTAATACAGGTATATGCGAGCAGGCAACCATGAGCATGAGTGCGGGAATGTATTTGGCAGGATTGAAGCCGCTTGTTTATTCTCAGGTGCCTTTTTTGGTAATGCGTGCGTATGAGCAGATTCGTTATGATTTAAATGAACATAAAATGAATGTTAAACTTATCGGTGTAGGTGCCGATAATTATTTTTCTAGTTTGGGCAGAAGTCATTGTATGGATGATGATGACATAGCCATGATGAAAATATTTAAAAATTTTAAAATATTTGCACCGACACAAGAGACGCTGCAAGAAGATATAAAAAATATGTTTGCCTATGACGGGCCTACCTATTTGAGATGCTTATAAATGGAGAATAAATGTCAGAATTAATACTAGATGGATCTAAAATACTATGGCATCAAGAGCGCTTGGAGCAATGGAAGAGAGGGGAGAGGATTGTCCCTATCACCATTGATATGGCACTGACACAGGCTTGTCAGTACAACTGTGTCTTTTGTTATGCAAATATGCAAAGAAACAAACCGCATAAAATTACTTTTGAAATTATGAAAAACTTTTTGGATGATTGTGCCGAAGTGGGAGTCAAAGCCATCAGCCTTGTGAGCGACGGGGAAAGTACCGCAAACCCGATATATGAAGATGTCATTGTCTACGGCAAAAAAGTCGGTTTGGATATGGCTATAGCCACACACGGAAATACACTTACAGAAGATGTGCTAAGAAAAATTTTGCCGGCTTTGACATATTTGCGCTTTAACTTCAGTGCGGGAACACCACAAAGGTACAGCGAGATAATGGGTGTTCCGGTTGAGAAGTATTATGAAACCTGCGAAAATATCAAAATGGCGATGCAGATAAAAAAAGAGATGAATCTTGATGTGACTATCGGGATGCAGATGGTCTTGATGCCGCAGGATGCGGATGAGATTATTCCTCTGGCAAAACTCGGTAAAGAGTTGCGGCCTGATTATCTGGTCATTAAACATTGCAGTGACGATGAAGAGGGAACCCTGGGGGTTGATTATGACAAATATGATGACCTGGTTGACCTTTTAAAAGAAGCAGAGAGCTACAGTGACGAGGAATATCTTGTCAAAGCTAAATGGTCCAAGATTCTTTCCAAGGGCAAAAGGAACTACAGCAGATGCCACGGTACGCCTTTTCACCTGCAAATGTCCGGAACAGGTCTGATAGCCCCGTGCGGGAGCTTTTTCAATGAAAAATACAAGCAGTACCATATAGCCAATATAACAGAACCGGGAGTGCGTTTTAAAGATATACTCAAAAGCGAGAGATACTGGGAAGTGATGGATTTCTTGGCATCGGATAAATTTGATGCCTGCTCGATGTGTGAAACATTATGTTTGCAGGATAAGACAAATGAAGTGCTTGATGCCTATAAAAAAGGACAACATGCGCTGACACGTCCAAGCGGCGATTTGCCGCAGCATCTCAATTTTATTTAGTATGGCTATGAAAAAAGTATTTGTATCGGGTGACTTCAATGTGCTGCATCCCGGGCATTTGAGATTGTTGAAATTTGCCAAAGAGAGCGGGGATTACCTTGTTGTCGGTGTCAACAGTGATAAAATCAGCCAAAAAGGCATTTCGCAAGATATCAGACTGGAGTCCATCAATGCTACGAGCTATGTGGATGAAGCGTTTATTTTGGATGTTCCGGCACTTGAGTACATTAAGCAAAACAGACCTGAGATTGTTGTCAAGGGAAAAGAGTTCGCAAATAAATCAAATGCGGAACTGGAGGTTATCAGTGCTTATGGCGGCAAACTTCTTTTTAGCTCCGGAGAGATAGGTTTTTCTTCTATAGATTTATTAAAACAGGAATTTGCGGCACTCAATTATACGGTAGAACATAACAGTTCGTATTTGCAACGCCACTCTTTTGATATGGCGCATTTAAATGCCATTATAGAAAAATTTTCACAAATCAATGTTTTAGTCATAGGTGATTCCATTGTAGATGAGTACATTATTTGTGAGCCTTTGGGGATGAGTCAGGAAGATCCGACTATCGTCGTAACGCCTTTAGTAAGTGATAAATTCATAGGAGGCGCCGCCATCGTTGCCAGCCATGCAAAAACGCTCGGTGCAAACGTAAAGTTTATTTCTGTTGTCGGAGATGATGAAAATTTTAACTATTTGGATGAGGGGCTTAAAAAACTTGATATTGACGCGAAACTTTATAAAGACACGACAAGACCCACTACGCTCAAACAGCGCTTTCGTGCCAATACAAAAACACTGCTGCGTGTCAATCATCTCAAGCAGCACAGTATTGCAACAGATATAGAAGAAAAAATTCTTCAAGACGTCAAAGAAAATATAGAGCGTACGGATTTGATAATTTTTTCAGATTTCAGTTACGGTGTGCTGAGTAAAAAGATTATTGATACCATTACAACAATGGGGTGTGAGGCAGGTATATTAATGGCCGCTGATTCTCAAAGCTCCTCACAGGTCGGGGATATTTCAAAATTTAACAATATGACGCTGGTCACGCCTACTGAGAGAGAAATCAGACTCTCTTTAAATGATTTTGAATCGGGTTTGGTGGTGCTTTCGGACAAACTGGTAAAAAAATCACAGGCAAAATATGTTTTTACAACACTCGGAGCAGAGGGTATTTTGATATATAACAATTGGGAAGATGATTTATTGACAGATAACATAAACGCTTTGGGAAATGCAGTCCGTGATGTCAGCGGAGCAGGAGATTCTCTGCTTACATGTAGCGCGATGGCACTGGCTGTGGGTGCAAATATCTGGCAGAGTGCCTATTTGGGTTCTTTGGCCTCTGCGATTCAGGTAAGCCGGGTCGGCAATATTCCCATTCAAAAAGATGAACTTTTACAGGAGCTGGAGTAAATGAAGGCCTTGTTGCTTGCAGGCGGACTGGGTACACGGCTGCGTCCCGTTACGGATTTTATTCCAAAGTGTCTGGTGCCTGTTCACGGGAAGCCTTTGCTGGATTACTGGCTTGAGAATCTGAGTGCAGCAGGAGTTGATGAGTTTTTGATAAATACATCCTATCTTGCCGAACAGGTGTTGGCATGGAAGGAGAAGAGTTCTTTTTGTGAACAAATAACGCTTGTGCATGAAGAGCAACTGCTTAATACAGGAGGAACACTGCTGCAAAATCAAAATTTTTTTGATAAGGAGGCATTCTTCTTGATTCATGCCGACAACTTGTCATTTTGTGATTTTCAGGCATTTGTCAACGCACACAAAACGCGTCCGAAAATCTGTGAGATCACAATGATGACATTTAAGACAGATACACCGTCATCTTGTGGAATAGTTGAATTGGATGAAAAAGAAATAGTACAGCATTTTTTTGAAAAAGTAGAAAACCCGCCTTCAAATTTGGCAAACGGTGCTGTCTATATCTGTGAGCCGACGCTGTTTCCTTTTCTGAAAAGTTTGCATAAAAAAAATATAGATTTTAGTCTGGATGTTTTACCTCATTTTATGGGAAAGATATACACTTATGAAAACAGAGTGTATCACAGGGATATTGGAACTGTAGAAAGTTATGCCTTGGCACAGATAGAATATCTGTACGTATAAGTGCAAGATGGCTAGTTGTTACTGTTAAGTTGCGCTGAGATGATTTGCTGCAGTGATGAAAACTGGGAGTTGAGTCTGCTGATTATTCCGTCGTATGCAGTGAATCTTTTGGTCATAATTTCATATCTTGTATCAAGAGAAGCCTGGGCTTTTTCTTTTGCATCGGCTAAATTTTTGGCATCTTTTGTCAGTCCACTGTCAAAATTTGAGAGAAGCCCGCCATACCCGGTATATTGTTTTACTTTATCATCGAGATTTGTAAAGAAACCTGTTACGGTATTGCCGTTGCTGTCCGTTCCTCCTGCAAAAAAAGTTTTAACACTTGCGGAATCAGTTTGCAGTTTTGACTCCAAAACACTACTGTCAAAACTCATTACTCCGTATCTGTCTATATCAATTCCGTAGTCCATAAGAGACCCTGAACTAAAACGGCTTGTTACAGTACCTGCGATATCTCTTTTTAGCCCGTTAACAAAGCTGTCTCCCTGGAAGATTCCCCGCTTTCCCTGCTCTTTGTCAAAAATGGTCATATCGTTAAGGTTGGTCATTAAGGTATTATAGTTGTCAACAAACATTTGCATTTCATCAACAATTTTTTGAGTATCTTGATTGATGGTAACATTGGAAATGTCCCCCTCCGTTTTGAGCGTAATAGTTACACCTAAAATCAAGTCACTTATTTCATTGGTTGAGCGTGTTGCTGTGATTCCGTTGAATTTAAAAACAGCATCTGTAGCGTTTTGTATTTTCTGGTAGCCGTCTGTTACAGTCGTGTCAAAAAGAGCCGCATCAAGTGAACCTGTTCCATTGGTTCCGTCATCTGTATCAGTTATCGTGATAGCTTGATTTGCGCCAGTTAGTTTAGAGGAGAGTACAAGACTGAATGCTCCGGAGCTTGTCTCTAAAATGGAGGCATCTATCTGGGTTCCTGCAATATCTGTTATGGATTGTGTCAGGCTTTCAAGTGTTGTTGTCGCATCATAGTTAATGTTATAGGTCGTGCCGTTGATATCAAGGTTCAAAACGCCGGCTGCAGAAGCGATGGGCGTAGTTTTACTGTTTAGTGCACCGAGTTTTGTAATATCTTTTTTGGCTAATGTAACTGTTTCGAGAGTAAAAGAGTCAACATTGGCTCCGGCATCAACCGTAACTTCGGCAGCTCCGCTTACATCAACTGTTTTATTGTCAAAAAGAGTATCGTTACTAAGGGCAAAAGTACTTCCCTTAAAGCTATTCATATATGAAGAGAGGAGGTCATATGATTGCTGTTTTTGATTGTTTGTTTCAATTTTTCTGTCAATAGGGTCAATTATTTTTGCCGTGTCGGCTGCTTTGAGTTGGTCGATAACATCTGCTGTTAAAACACCTGAACCTATACCGAGTGAACTGATGTTTCCTGCCATAATAAATTCCTTCTTTCAATAATTATAACTATAATTATAACTATATCGTCTTAAGCGATAAAAACTTTAGCATAATTGACAATGTTTTTTTATAAATTTATGTTCAAGTTATTCATAATGTTGCCGATATACATTGAATGAACAATGAAGAAAAACAAAAGGAATCTGCGATGTACAGTAATGCAGCTTATAATATTTACAATCAAAACAATGTCAATATAGAATCACCGGAAAAATTAATAGAAATGATGTATGAGGGTGTTTTACGTTTTAATGCACAGGCAAAAAAAGCTATTTTGGATGAAGATAATGCGAAAAAAGTATATTGGATAAACCGTGCCGTTTCAGTAATTGTAGAACTGATTGCAGTGCTGGATAAATCGCAGGGAGAGGTTGCTGTATATCTGGACGGACTTTATAATTATCAGATCCAATTATTAAGTTATGCAAATATTGAAAACAATACAGCAAAAATTGATGAGGTAAGTAATGTTTTCAAAGGTTTGCTTGCAGGATGGAGAGAAACAACTGATGTGGCATACTAAACTGCAGATTGCCATTATAGAAAAAAATGCACAACGCATTGATATACTTGTATCACAAATGCCAAAGTTTGAGACAATAGAGCAGATGAAATCTGCTGCTTTACTTATAAAAGAGGCATTAAAAGTTGTAAGGCAACTGAAAAGTGAAACAGGAGAGACTTTAAAAAAGTTACGCCAGCATCAAGATTTTTTAGGTGCAACTGCTCCAATGACAAATAATAAGTTTGACATCACCTCTTAGCTTTTTTAGCAATTCCAAAATGTAAACTTCTGAGAGTATACTCAGTGACCACGGCACCTTTTCGCATGGTGAGTATATGCTCTACAGCATCGGCAATATCCGCAGCAATCAGCCTCTCATCTTCTTTTGGACTGACATCAAAACGCAGCTCATCATAAAAGTTGCTTTGTGTCATATCCGGATTTATGTTTGTTATACTGAGTCTGCTTTTTCTGGTTTCTTCGAAAAGGGCATCGCCAAAAGCTTTGAGACCTGCTTTTGTGGCTGAGTAAACGGCTGCGAATTTACTTGCCCGTAAGGCTTCAATGGAGTTGATATTGATGAGGTAGCCTTCATTTTCTTTGAGAGAACGCAGTGAGGCATTTGTGAGCAGCATCGGAGCGGTAAGGTTTAAAAATGTCATGGCGGTGATAGTGTTTACATGTAACTCTTCATGCGGTTCAAAACGGCCGAAACCTGCGCAGTTTACATGTAAAAAGAGATTTTCTTTTTTAAGCTTTTCACATAGTTTTATTGTCTCTTTTTCTTCTGCGAGGTTACATGTAACTGCCTGAAAGTTTACATGACTGAAATCCTTCTCCTGTATACTTCTGCTAACACCTAACACTTCAAACCCGAGTGTTAACAGTCTGTTTGTTATAGCTTTTCCTATGCCGCTGCTTGCTCCGGTGACTACTGCTTTTTTACGACTCGACATTTAGTGCCTTCCTGTATTGAAATTTAGTTCTTGTCAAATTTATTTTCACAATTTTGATATACTATATGTATGAAAAATATTTACATAACGGACCTGGATCACACATTTTTACGGAGTGATTTGTCTTTGAGTGATTATACTAAAAATATATGGAACTCGTATGCAGACAGATCGATTTTATCTGTTGCAACAGCAAGAACCTATAAAAAAACGGCACAGTTTTTACAAGGTGTGCATGTGAATGCGCCGATGATACTGCTTGACGGTGCACTCATAGCGACAATGGATAAAAAGATCATTGATACAAAGTTTGTGACCAAAGAAGCAGGCGACACTATCATAGAAGAGGGTACAAAACTCGGCATTTATCCTTTTGTACTTTCTTTGGTTGATGATGAACTTAATGAAGCATTTTCTTATTCTACAACGCTCAACAGCTATCAAAGTGAAATAATAAAACGCTATGTGAATGATGACCATACACAGGTGTTTGAAAATTTACGAGCCATGCAGAACAATTTTAAAATCGTTTATATGGGAGATGAAGCACTTTTAAGGGAGTTGGAAAAAAATCTCAGAGCTGTTTTTGGGGGAGGAACTGAAGTATATTTTGGCACCCGAAGCCTATATGGGATGCTATTTTTTGACACTTTTGCATAAAGATGCCGATAAATCCCATGGCATACAGAGTGTCAGTGAAGCGGTCGGTTTTGATTTGAAAAAGCTAACAGTATTTGGCGATAATTTTAACGATATAGGTATGTTTAGGCTTGCAAATACTTCCATAGCGGTTGCAAATGCTCAAAAAGAGGTAAAAGAGTGTGCTGACATAGTGTTAAAACATACAAATGATGAGGACGGTGTGGCAAAGTATCTGCAGGAAATCAGCAATGCATAAACAGTCAAGTGTTTTGGCAATGAGCATTATAGGTGTTTTGTTTTTTATATTCGGTTTTGTAACCTGGCTCAACGGCTCTCTAATTCCCTATCTGAAAGTTATCTGTCATTTAAATGAGTTTGAAGCGCTCTTTGTGACCTTTGCTTTTTATATTGCTTACACTGTAATGGCGTTGCCAATGGCTGTGATTTTGGAAAAAACAGGCTATAAAAAAGGGATGGCACTGGGACTTCTGGTCATGAGTCTTGGTGCTTTGCTTTTTATTCCCGCAGCACTGAGCGGTGAATTTTTGGTTTTTCTGACAGCACTTTTTACACTTGGAACAGGACTCACAATACTACAAACGGCATCAAATCCCTATATAGTTTTGGTAGGGCCGATAGAATCAGCGGCAATGCGTATCAGTATAATGGGACTCATCAACAAAAGTGCAGGTGTTTTGGCTCCGCTTCTTTTTACCGCATTTATATTGGCAGACATCGGTTTTGGCGTAGACCTGGAAAGTATAAATACACAAGAACTGGCACATAAGCTCATTAGCCCCTACATGACAATGGCAGGGATACTTTTTTTGTTGAGTTGTTTTGTCTGGTTCTCCTCATTGCCTGATGTGAAGTTTGAAGATGATCCGTATGATAAGGCAGGTATTTTTGCTTTTCCCCGGGTTGTATTGGGGGCTTTGGCACTCTTTTTTTATGTCGGCATAGAAGTTATAGCCGGTGATACGATTGGGCTGTACGGGCAAAGTCTGGGTATGTCCAATGCAACTGCCTTAACTGCATACACTATGGGATTTATGGTTGTCGGCTATCTTGCAGGTGTCTTTTTTATACCAAAATATTTATCGCAGGAAAAAGCACTTGTTCTTTCTGCCTTGTTTGGTATTGTTTTTTTGTTTGGAGTGGCCTTTAGCTCTACGACTGAGTCACACATTATAACGGGCCTTCCTGACAGCGTGGCTTTTGTGGCAATGCTAGGTTTGGCAAATGCTCTTGTCTGGCCGACAATCTGGCCTTTGGCATTAAAAAATTTGGGCAAGCACACAGCTAAAGGAAGTGCATTACTCATTATGGCAATAGCAGGCGGAGCAGTTGTACCGCTTGTTTTTGGAAAAGTGGCACAACTGACACAGGATATGCAGATGTCTTATCTGATAGGCATTATTTGTTATGCAGTGATTCTGATGTATGGATTACAATGGCATAAAATGACAGGTTGGAGGAAATCATGGCAAAAGTAATAATATTCAGCGGCGCAGGAGTGAGTGCGGAGAGTGGAATTTCAACATTTCGGGACAGCGGCGGACTCTGGGAGAACTATAAAATAGAAGAGATCTGTTATGCCGGTTGCCTGGACTGGAATTATGAGGCTACGATAGGGTTTTATGACAAACGAAGAGAAGAGATAAAAGATAAAAAACCAAACAAAGCACACAGTGAAATCAGCAGATTAAAAGAAAAGTATCCGGATGACATAGCCGTGATCACACAAAATGTTGATGATATGTTTGAACGTGCAGGCTGCAGAGATGTTTTACATTTGCATGGGTTTCTACCGGAAGTCAGGTGTGAAAGCTGCGGTTTTACAGATAATATAGGCTATAGGAAATTACGTGAAGCATATGAGAACTGTCCTCAATGTTCAAATAAACTACGCCCGAATATTGTCTTTTTTGCAGAGCAGGCTCCGAAATACCAGGATCTGTACAATGAACTGCAAGACTGTGAAATGTTGGTTGTTATAGGAACAAGCGGCAATGTTATCAATACAGATGCTTTTTTGCAGGGAAATATCAGATATTCCATACTCAATAATTTAGAAAAAAGCAGTGCAATAAATGATGAATTGTATTCAAAAGTGCTGTATAAAAAAGCGACTGTGGCAATTGATAAAATTGTAAATGATATAGAAGAGTTTTTAAAACCCTAGGTTTGAACCTAAGGTTAATTTAACTATTTTGTTGGCTGTAAAGCTCTTTTTCGCGTTGCATTAAAATATTGGCCAAAAATGTATATGCTTCGATCCATGCCTGTTTGTATTCATCAGTGAAATCATCACCTAAAACATCGCCCATAGCGGTGATTAAAGCATCGGCAACCATAGGATAGTGTTCCGGCTTTACTTTTGTCAGTACATGTGTATTTGCCATTTTTTCAACTGCTGCAGATAAAGCGCCAAGATTGTCAATATTTGCGGCAAAAGCTGCAATAGCACCTGCGAGTTTTTTATGCTGATCACCTTGTGCATTTGCAAACAAAGGTTTTGTTTCAGGGTATTTGCTGAAAAGTATTTCATACATACGTGTTGTTATTTTTTCGGCATTTTTTCCGACTGACGGGATTGTTTTTTTAACAGCTGTTACTGTCTCTTGAGATAAGCTCATAGGATATTCCTTAATTTAATTTATGCGGAATTATATATATACTACCTTAAAGTGGTATATTGTTGTTTAACTAAAAAGCAATCTGTTATGATTTATAAGTTACAATCAATAAACTCAATTTTTCGAGGTATTTTATGCACTTTTCAAAAACAACTGAATATGCTATTCGCGCTTTGTCCTACCTGGACCGTTACCCAAATAAGGCACATTCAGTCTCTTTTTTGCATAAAGAGTTGGAGCTTCCTTATAAATACCTTACGAAACTTATGACCCAACTTGAAAAACAGGGTTTGGTACATGCCTCAAAAGGACGCAACGGAGGTTTTAACCTGGCAAAGGATTCTGAGCAAATATTTTTATGTGATATTCTTGAAGCAATAGGTGAACCGTTGGAATTTGACCGGTGTATTTTGGGTTTTGAAATGTGTGACGCGTCAAATCCCTGTGCCCTGCATTCGCAATGGGTTGAACCCAAGACAAATATTGAAAATATGCTGCAGACAACTTCTTTAGCTTCTCTTGCAAAGGACAAAGAAACGAAAATTTAAAAGAATAAATAATTAAGTGGTGCGGATGAAAGGAAACTGGGGACAACCCCTTCAAATACCATAAATACAGGCTTTGAATTTTTTTTTAGTTTTTGAAAATGAGTGCCATTTTTTGGTAGGGGATGGTACTCATTTGGCACCAGATTTTAACTGGCAAACTGTTCAGAAATTATTCTTTGCTGTTGTTTGATTGCATTGAGTTTTTTTCTATACTCTTCTGCCTCTTTAAATAATTTCATTTGTTCTTCAACATACTCTTTTGAACCTTGAATTTTATCAGCTTTTTCAATAGTTTCTCTTTGGAGCTCATTGATTCTATGAATAGCTTGTTTTATTTGTTCTTCACTTAATATCAAAATAACCTCCTAATTTTTCTATTAATGTATCTGAGTCAATATCTTTGTAAAGGGTATCATCTCTTTTGTCTAAATAATTTAATGTAATTTTACCATTATATTGCTGTTTTATACTAATAACTGTGTGAAAAGAGTCTATATTACTTTTAACAAAAATGTCATAAGGAACTTTTCTATTAGTGACAACCTCTCGTTTAATGGCATATGTCAACTGCAGAATTTAACTCCGCCGTTGACACTGTTTTGATGATCCACCATTTTAACCATTGTGGGTGTGGGGAGTCTACTATTTCTTTTTTGTACTCTGTTCTATAACGAGTACGAGAATAGAGACTGCGATTGAAGCTAATTCTTTCCATGGCATTTGTGCCTCCAATTTATTTACACACAACAATGACAAAAGATAGATTGAAGTTGTTGTGGGCAACGAGAGATATGATGACAGGTATAAGCTATATCTGTCTCGTTTATATATACCTCAAAAACTCCTTTTAGTTCCAAAATACATGAATATATATACCTATAGTTTATTTATTTTAAATATTTAGAACTATTTTATACTAGTTGGTTCTAAAATATGCTAGAATATAAACTATGAGTTTAGAAAAAGAGTTAAAATTAAAACAACTATATCAATTGTTACCCGAAAGTGTTGTAGCACCAAGTGCGTGGTTCACGACTAATGGCTATTCATCACAGCTAGTCTACAAGTACGTTAAAAATGGATGGCTGACCAAACTTGGGAATGGAGCCTATATAAGACCTGCATCCATACATGAATGGCAGGGAGCTGTACTGGGACTCCAGAAACTTGAAGAACTGCCTTTTCATGTGGGTGGGCTTTCTTCACTGAATATATTGGGATATGCACACTATTTACCTATAGGGGGAGAGAAAACCATCACTCTATATGGAGAGAAGACACCTCCCGCCTGGATCAGACAAATGGAATCTCCTTCATTCACCTTTCATAAAAAGCCTCTCTTTGGAGACCTGGGATTAAAGAAGCAAAGTACCTCTATACGAAACTGGCAGATAACCATATCTTCAGCAGAAAGAGCCATACTTGAGCTTCTCTATCAGGTGGATGACAAAGGCATCACTTTTAAGTTTGTGTCAGAGATATTTGAATCCTTAACTACATTGAGTCCACGGCTACTCAATGAGTTACTGCAAAACTGTAGCAATAGAAAAGTAAAACGACTGTTCCTCTTCTTTGCAAACTACTATAGCTTTCCCTGGGCTAAACACATCAGTAAAACGTTGGATCTAGGAGCAGGAAAATTACAGATAGTAAAAGATGGAAATTATAATAAAACCTATATGATTACAGTACCAAAGGAATTTAATGCTTGACAGTTCAAATATTTACTATAAACAGGTGCAACTACTTTTAGAAGCACTACCATATATCAACAATGAAGAATGTTTTGCACTTAAAGGTGGGACAGCTATCAATATGTTCGTCAGAGATATGCCCAGACTCTCTGTAGACATTGACTTGATGTATCTGCCCATTGAAGACAGAACAAGCAGTCTAAAGCATATTGCAGAGTCACTTGAACGAATTGCACAGGACATTGAAAAGAGTCTTAGAGGTTCAAAAGTATACCGACTGGAACAAAGAGGAGACGGAACACTCTCTAAGCTGCAAGTTGAAAAAGATGGTGTGCGTATTAAGATAGAGACATCACCTGTCATGAGAGGAACAGTAAAAGAACCGACTGTTCAAATGGTAAGTCCAAAAGTAGAAGAAGCATTTGGATTTGCAGAAACATTTGTAGTACATCATGATGATCTCTATGCCGGTAAAATATGTGCTGCACTTGACCGTCAGCATCCAAGAGACTTTTTTGATGTAAGAGGATTGCTTGACAAAGAAGGCATCAGTGATTCTCTTATGGAGGTGTTTATGGTTTATCTTATCAGCTCCAGTCAACCCATATCCAAACTGCTACAGCCAAACCTCATAGACATTAGCCATACTTTTGAAGAATAATTTGTGGGTATGACCACAGAATCCATAGAGTTAGAGATTTTGACAGATACAAGAGAAGAACTGATCAAGCTCCTGCACCAGAAATTAACAGAGAGACATAAAGCATTTTTGCTTGGGTTCAAAAAAGGGGATCCTGCTTGGAATCTATTGCCGTTCGAGAATATTGACCAGCTTCCATCGGTAAAGTGGAAAATGCTTAATCTTGAGAAAATGGATAAAGTGAAACGTTTAGAAGCTTTTGAAAAGTTGGAACGTAGTTTGGTACTAAAAAATAAAAACAGTATAGAATAAAGTAGAGTGATACCCTTTATTGATACCCTAGTAAAAAAATTAAGTGATTTTGTTAAGAAAGAAAGTCTCTGAGAGCACGTTGTGCCTTCAAATGGTGCGGATGAAAGGAAACTGGGGACAACCCCTTCAAATACCACTAAATACCATAAATACAGGCTTTGAATTTTTTAGTTTTTTAAAATGAGTGCCATTTTTTGGTAGGGAATGGCACTCATTTGGCACCAGATTTTAACTGGCAAACTGTTCAGAAATTATTCTTTGCTGTTGTTTGATTGCATTGAGTTTTTTTCTATACTCTTCTGCCTCTTTAAATAATTTCATTTGTTCTTCAACATACTCTTTTGAACCTTGAATTTTATCAGCTTTTTCAATAGTTTCTCTTTGGAGCTCATTGATTCTATGAATAGCTTGTTTTATCTGTTCTTCACTTAGTATCAAAATAACCTCCTAATTTTTCTATTAATGTATCTGAGTCAATATCTTTGTAAAGGGTATCATCTCTTTTGTCTAAATAATTTAATGTAATTTTACCATTATATTGCTGTTTTATACTAATAACTGTGTGAAAAGAGTCTATATTACTTTTAACAAAAATGTCATAAGGAACTTTTCTATTAGTTACAACCTCTCTTTTAATGGCATATTCATAACAAACAGCAGGATCATTATATAAATAGTAAAGTTCAATAGTATACCCTTTGTTAATCAATCTATCAATATTCTCAACAGCTTTACTGATATTAGATAGATTACTATCTAGTATGATTGAGAAGCCTTTTTTTACAGCATAATCAAAAAGTTTACTAAAACCTTTACTGGCAGGTTTTTGAAAAGTATTTGAGTTTTGTCCATTGTATCCAATAGGTCTAAAAAACTCTCTAATTTCATCAGTATCTATATGTAGTAAATTAGGATTTTGCTCTTTTAAGAATTGAGCAAATTCAGTTTTTCCAACACCACTCATACCAGCAGTAAAAATGACTACTTTATTTTGTTCAGGCTGGATTTCATCTGTAAACTGTGCAATAAACTCTTTTTTGTTTTTATTAAGATAGTCTATTGCATTGCTAACTAGCTCTGTATCATTCAAAGTAAGCCTTTATTTTTAATAAATAATTGTACATTGTTTGTACCAATACAACAAGTTTATATCATATCTTCTAAACTGCTAACATTATTGAAGTTGTTGAAGAGTTGAAAATCTATATCATTTTCAAAAGAAAAATCTTCTTTTATAAACCCTTGCTCTAAGCCAAACTTATGCAGTATAGCAAGTTCAATTTTCTTATCTTCATACTCTTGATGCATTCTTTTATGAATCATTATTTCTTGATTGAATTCTTCAATAAACAGTTTTTTAAGTGCATCTAAAATGATTTTCTTTCTTTCTCTACTCATAGTATTAAAGGCTTCAATTAACTCTTCTGAGTTACTCTCTGATAGTAACAGTAATAAAATATAAATCATCTATTCCTCCTCTTCTTTAAGATCAATTTTTGAAATAATCTTAGATATATCTCTACTCTGAATTACATTTGGATAGAGAGTAGCTAGCTTTATAAAATCTTGTGCCATCTCAAATGGTGTCTTTGATTGGTACTTAGATACTCCATATTTCATTATCTCTATTGAATCTTGTTCACTTGTCTTTTTTAATAGTTCTAATGCTTTTTTATTTGAAAGAAACTCTTTAATCATATTTTCCTCTTGCACTTCTTTTTCCTCACTCATATTTTCTTCCCTTAATATTTATTTTAAGTAATAAATATTAAAGGTGACTTAGTTTTTGATTTATTTTTAGGAAGTGGAGTAACTTCTATTGCTTAAAATATATAGGGTGCATATTAACACCCTATAAAATGAAATAATACAAAATCAATTCATTAAATGGATTGAAATAAAAGAAGGATATTTATGAAAAAGTCAGAAGAAGAAATTGTAAAGCTAATCATTGAAGTTTTAGAAGATTTACTTATTGAAGAATATTTAAACTCAGAGCAATATGAAATAGATTCTCATGAAGAGCATGAAGCAAGAGAAGATAAATATGCAAGTGACCCTGATTATTAAACATAGGGTGCATATTAGCACTCTATAAAATGAAATAATACAAAATCAATTCATTTAGTAAATAAAATCACTAAATGAATTGTAAAAAATAAAGGATATTTATGAGTAAAGTTCAGAATAGCACTGATAGTGCTATTAATCAAAGTGCAGAAAATGAATCAATAGTTATAGATTCTATTTTGCATAATAATAGTCTTATGGAAGACATCAGTTTAACTGTAAGTGATTTTACAGTTAAAGAAAATAAGGCATTATTTAAGAATATGCAAGAACAATATAAAGAAGATAAACATATAGAGTTTGTTGAGCTTTTTGAATCAGAGTGTGATGCTCACTATATAGAAAAGTATAAAAAAAAGGTTGCAAGACAGTCAGTTAATGATATTACAAGATATGTCAACAGAATGAAAGAAGCTTCTAAAAAACAAGCTATTAAAGAGAGTTTGAAGAAATATGCTTCATTAGGTACTGATGTTAGTTCAAATGAAATGATAGAAAAATTATCTACCATGATAACCCAAGTAGAAAAAGACTCTTCTCAGAATACTTTTTCATTAGATATTCAGAATTTATCTGATGTCATAGTAGAGCAACCTGAGTTTTATTTAAAAGATTTTTTGCCTTTACAAGTTAATGAAATAAATCTTATTAGTGCAGCTGGTGGTAGTGGTAAAAGTTATTTAGGTATATTGCTTTTATCAATGTTACAAAATATGTATGAATTAAATATTTTTGCTTGGTTTAGTGAAGATACAACAGGATTTGTAAAAGATAGAGCAAACAAATTAAAAGCTATTTATCAAGAAAAAATCAATACTAATTTTGATATAGCTGGTAAGGGTCATGCAATGGGTTTTGTAGATAAAGGTAAAAATGGAAATCTTCAAGCAAGTGATTTTTTCTATTTTTTTAAAAAAGAGATGCAGCGGTATAATGTTTTATTACTAGATCCTCTTATCCAATTTATGGGGAATATTGATGAAAATAATAATGGAGAGGTAAGGTTCTTTTTTAACTTATTAAATACTTGGTGTGAAGAGGAAAATAAAACTTTGATAATTATTCACCATCATAATAAAGGAAGTAATGATGCTGATGGTAATAAAACAACAAGTGTAAGAGGTGCATCAGCTATTATAGATGCAGTTAGAGTACATTATTCTCTGAGTAAAAATGATCCAAGAATTAAACCTACTAAAAAGAAAAAAAATGAGCAAAATAGTAAACAAGAAAAAAATGATGGGTGTGTACATTGCAAAGTAGAAAAAGCTAATCATTTCAAAGCAGATAGTGTCTATAAAATTCAGTTGTTTCCTAATGAACAATTGACACAAAAATCTACCATATCTTCCACAGTAATAGTTGAATCCAATTTAGAGATATTAGAAATATCTAAGGATATTGATAATTATGATGATATACCATTTTAGGAGAAAATCATGAGTAAACTTTTAGTCAATTTATTAAATCAATCAACAAACAGTGTGACCCAAATGAGAAGCTCAGTTTTTCTTCCATACTCAAATATTGAGAATACAAACATTTACAAAGCTTTTGTCAAGAACAAAAATAAAGGTCTGTTTTTTCAAAATGAAGAATTCAAGCTAAATATTAGGAACAGACTTTTAGGTCAGTCTCATAGGGATATCTTAGATGTGATATTTTCACAAGGGCTTTTAAAAATGACAAATAAGGGTCAATATTATGCAGAGTTTACATTGTATTCTATATTGAAAAAGTTAGGTAAATCTGCTGGTGGTTCTGATAGAACTTGGATAAAAGAAAAAATTCAAGACTTAGTTGATGTTGTTATTAATCTTGAAAGATTGGATGGTTTTTCAGGTGGCTGGTCAGATATTCATATCTTAGATAAAGCTGCTTATAGTCAAAAGCAACAGAAATATATTATTGCTTTTAATAGTGATTATATTGATAGTTTTCAGTCTGATATAGTCATTAACTATAATAAATACTTACCAAGTATCTTAGCTATCAAAAATGATACAATTAAGGCATTTATTAGATATGGCATTTCAAATAATTGGAAAAATGCTCAGTTAGATTCTATACTGAAGGAGCTAGACATCAGTGAACACACAATGTCCAAAAGACAATTTAATAGAATCAAGAAAAAAATAAAAGATTATGATTTATCTGAGTTTAACATTAGTATAAGTCATACAGAACAAATCCTATATAGAAAAAAAGCTGATATTATTTTTTGGAATGTAGCCACTGAACTAAAAAAAGCAAGTGCTAATTCACCAGTATCAAATAGCAAACAGGCTAATAATATATTACTAGATTCTAGCTATAATCAAGCAAGTGGATTTACAGGTTATTAAATGGCTATATAGTTAACCTATTTAGCTCCCTCTCTCTTAAAAGAATCTCATAGAGCAAGGAGTTTAATGTGTATAGAGAGCTTAGTTTACTAAATCTTTATACATATTTAACACTACTTGTTTTTGCTGTACAAAAGAATGGTTAATCTTAATGTATACAATTTTGTTGAGAACAAAATTAGCAATAGAGTTACTTAAAATAGATGCTCAAAAGGAGTATCTACAATGTCAACATCATTTATGCAGTTTAAATCAATTAGAACACAACAACATTTACAAGAGAGAGTATCTCATATAGTTCAAGAGGGGAATAGATTTAAAGGAGTTATTAACAATATTATATTTTTAAATCAAGACTTTTCCAGTCAAACTGAATTACAGCAAGTATCTGTTGTGAAGGAAAAGAAAATAAGTAGGAGTGATTTTACCAGAAAAAGAGGTAGCTATAAGAGCCAGTTGAAAAAGCAACAAGCCAAATTAAAAAAGGCTCAGTTTGAAAGAGATAGTAAGGCTATTAAAAGAGCAGAAGCAGCAATCAAAAGAAATCAAGTAAAACTAGATGAACTTTTGGCTCAAAGAGAAGCTCTAAATGATGGTAGAGAACAAAATGGAGGAGCTAATAAAATCTCTTACAGAGAGATAGTTTTTAGTATAACTGGGGTGAGACACCTCCTTGAAGATGAACAATATGCCAATAGATTATATAGTCTTTCAAAAGAGTTTTTAATAGAAAGTATTAGTGCTAAGATTGTAAAAGCTGTCATACATAGAGATCAACCAGGGGAAGTACCTCATATCCATTATTTAGTTGAATATGACCCAGAGAATAGTTTTACAAAAGATATGAAGAGAAAATATAAAGATGATGAAAAACATATAGAAGACTTGAACATGGAGTGGGAAAAAAAAGTAAAAGAGAGTGGTGTAATAGAGCAATTTAACATAGAGTATGAAGATATAGTAAAAGGTGGAAAAAGAGAATATACAACTCTCAAAAAGTATAAAAGACAACAGAAAGAGACTCTTGAAGAAGTGACTAATGAAGCTATACAAGAGACAAAACAGCTAAAAGCTAAGATTATACATAAAAGCAAAGATAAGAAAGGAAACATTGATAAAACAAAAGTTTTAAACTCTCTTTTAAACACTATTAAAACTATGAAAATAGAGCTTAAATTACTTATATCTTCACTTGGTACAAACAAACTACTCAAAAAAAACAATCAGCTTAATTTTATGCTTGAAAAATTGCAACAAGAGTTAGAGAGAAAAGAGAGACTCTCTTCTGAGTTTTACCAAGAAAGTGTAGAAGTTTTTAACAAAAAAGTAAGGGCAAAAAATACTGAACTTGTTAGATCAGAGCATAAACTCTCAAAACTTACAAAAATACATCATAATTTAGAAAGAGTTCATAAAGAAAAAGTAACAGAAGTGGAAAGTCTTACAGCTACAAATAAAGCACTTGAAAAGAAGATAAAGTCTCTTGAAAAACAGTATGAAATAATGAAAAGAGCAAAGGCAAAAATAGGAGCTACACTTAAAAGGTTAAGACTAAGAGATAATGAACATAGAATGAGTTTAATAGATATTATAAGTAAATAAAGAGTGCATATAAGACACAATTATCATCTTTTAGCTATAATCACTATAACTATTTATAAACATAAAAAATCAGGATTCAATTTGGGTGAAGAAGCAAAAAAACTGTTAGAACAACAACTCTGGAACATAGCAAACACTCTTAGAGGTAAGATGGATGCTGATGAATTTAGAGACTATATACTAGGGTTTATTTTTTATAAATACCTTTCTGAAAAAATGGAAGATTATGCCAATGAGATACTTGAAGAAGATGGGATTTTTTATACTAGTTTAGATGAAAATTCTGAACAAGGTAAAGAGTATTTGGAAGCTATTAAAGAAGAAGCTATTGAAAAACTTGGATATTTTTTAAAACCCTCTGAACTGTTTAGTGCAGTAGCTAAAAGGGGTAACCAAGAAAATAACAACTTTATTTTAGAAGATTTAACTCAAATACTTAGAAGTATTGAACAAAGTACAATGGGGCATGAGAGTGAAGATGATTTTGAACATCTCTTTGAAGACCTTGACTTAACAAGTACAAAACTTGGTAAAACAGAAGAAGCAAAAAACACTCTTATATCAAAAGTTTTGGCTCATCTTGACAATATCAACTTTGAACTGAAAAATCATGATAGAGATGTGCTTGGAGATGCCTATGAGTATCTTATTTCAAAGTTTGCAGCAGGAGCAGGAAAAAAAGCAGGGGAGTTTTATACTCCTCAACAGGTATCTAAAATCTTGGCAAAAATTGTTACAAACAAAAAAACTAAACTCAAATCTGTTTATGATCCTACCTGTGGGAGTGGTTCACTTCTTTTAAGGGTAGCAAAAGAGGTTAAGGATGTATCTGCTTTTTATGGACAAGAGTTAAACAGAACTACTTACAACTTGGCAAGAATGAATATGATTATGCATGATGTGCATTATAGAAAGTTTGATATCAAGCAAGAAGATACTCTTGAAAATCCTCAGCATATGGATAAAAGGTTTGAAGCAATAGTTGCAAACCCTCCATTCTCTGCCCACTGGTCAGCTAATCCACTACATATGAGTGATGATAGATTTTCTCAATATGGAAAATTAGCACCTAAATCAAAAGCAGATTTTGCATTTGTTCAACATATGATTTATCATCTAGATGAAAATGGAACCATGGCTATTGTTCTGCCTCATGGAGTGCTTTTTAGGGGTGCAGCTGAGGGGCATATAAGAAAGTATCTTATAGAAGATAAGAACTATCTTGATGCAGTTATTGGGCTTCCTGCAAATATCTTTTATGGTACTTCCATTCCTACTTGTATCTTAGTCTTTAAAAAGTGTAGAGAAGATAGTGACAATGTTCTTTTTATAGATGCAAGTAATGAGTTTGAAAAAGCAAAAAATCAGAACTATTTGAGTGATAAAAATATAGAGAAGATAATCTCTACTTTTAAAGAGAGAAAAGAGATAAAGAAGTACTCTTATTTAGCAACCCTTCAAGAGATAAAAGAGAATGACTATAACTTGAATATACCAAGGTATGTAGATACTTTTGAAGAAGAAGAGCCTGTTGATTTAGATAAGGTGACAAGTTCCCTAAAAGCTCTTGAAGTTGATATGAAAACTACTGATGGTGAGATAGCTAAGTTCTGTAAAGAGCTTGGTATATCTACACCATTTTAGGACTTCTTATGAGTAAGATAGAAAAAGTTCCTAAGTTGAGATTTCCTGAGTTTAGTGGAGAGTGGGAAGTTAAAAAAATTGAAGATATCTTTGAATTTAAAAATGGTATTAATAAAGAAAAGGAATTTTTTGGTAAAGGGTTTCCTATAATCAACTTTAAAGATGTATATCATCAGTATGAGTTGAATAAAAACAATATTTTAGGTTTAGTAGAAAGTAGTGAAAAAGAACAAAAAAATTTTTCTGCAAAAAAAGGAGATGTTTTTTTTACTAGAACTTCTGAAACAATTCTTGATATAGGAATGTCAGCAGTACTAATGGAAGAGATAGAAGGCTGTGTTTTTAGTGGATTTGTACTAAGAGCCAGACCAATTCATAATGTTTTATTAGATTCTTTTAAAAAATATTGTTTTTCTATTCAATCTGTTAGAAAAGAGATAGTAATTAAAAGCTCTTTTACAACAAGGGCATTAACAAGTGGCACACTTTTGAATAAGGTTATTTTTAAATATCCTTTTATCAATGAACAACAAAAAATAGCTTCCTTTTTAACAGCAGTAGATATAAAAATAGAACAACTTACAAAAAAAGAGGAATTGTTACAAGAGTATAAAAAAGGGGTTATGCAAAAAATATTTTCACAAGAGATTAGATTTAAGGATGATAGTGGAAACTCTTATCCTGATTGGGAAGAAAAAAGATTGGAAGAGTTCTTAATATTGACATTAAGAGAAGTGCCAAAACCACAAGAGAAGTATTTAGCACTTGGTGTTAGAAGTCATTGCAAAGGTACTTTTCAAAGACCTGAATCAGACCCTAAAAAAATTTCTATGGATAAGCTTTATAAAGTAAAAGAGAATGATTTAATTGTAAGTATTACATTTGCTTGGGAAAGTGCCATAGCAATGGCTAAGAAAGAAGATGAAGGTGGCTTGGTTTCACATAGATTTCCAACATATACTTTTAAAAGAGATATAGTTCTACATGAATATTTTAAATATGTCATTATTCAAAAAAGATTTAGATATATGCTAGATTTAATTTCACCAGGTGGAGCTGGTAGAAATAGGGTTATGAGTAAAAAAGAGTTTGTAAAGTTAAAATGGAGTCTTCCATCTGTTCAAGAGCAACAAAAAATAGCTTCATTTCTAAGCTCTATTGATAGTAAAATAGAACAAGTAAATAAGCAGCTAAATCAAGCTAAACAATTTAAAAAAGCACTGTTACAGCAGATGTTTGTATAAAGGAATATTATGTCAAGTAAATTAAAATATGGTGAAGAAAAGTTTGTATGCCCCCATTGCAATGCATTAGCTAAACAAGATTGGTTTAGCAAGACTATGATGTCTGAGATAGTTGACAGTATATATATACATAATTTTCTTGATTACAGAGGCTCAATTAAAGATTATCAACAATCATCCATAGAAAAATTTCTTGTACATATGAAACATGAGTTACCAAAAGAATTAAATGAATATTTACCATCATCCTTATCAATTTCAAAGTGTCAAGCATGTGATAATTTTGCTTTGTGGGTTAAAAGAGAAGTTGTTTATCCTAAAATTAATTTTACAACTCCCCCTAATCTTGACATGGATAAAGATATTCAAGACTTGTACAATGAAGCTTCCAAGATACTTTTTGATTCTCCAAAAGGTGCTGCTGCAATACTAAGATTAGCATTACAAAAACTTCTGCTTCAACTTGGGGAAACAGACAAAAAGATAGATAGAAATATTAAAAGCTTAGTTGAAAAAGGATTAAGTCCTAAAATACAAAAAGCATTAGATTTTGTAAGGGTTGTTGGTAATGAGGCAGTCCACCCAGGGGAAATAAACCTTGATGATAATAAGGATATAGCTCTGACACTATTTAAGATTTTAAATCTAATAGCTAATGATATGATTACAATACCAAAAGAAATGGATGAATTATATGAGAATATAATACCTGATGATAAAAAAAAGCAAATAGACCAAAGAGATGGTAGATAAGATATGAGTACCCAAAGTGAAGCAATTTTAGAAGAGAACTTAATAAAGCAACTGGTTTCACTCAACTATGAAAAAGTCAATGTAAGTACAGAAGAAGAATTAATTGCTAACCTAAAAAGACAACTTGAAAAACACAATAAAATCACTTTTAGTGAGAGTGAGTTTAAAAGAGTACTTAACCACTTGAACAAAGGTAATGTCTTTGAAAAAGCAAAAATCCTTAGAGATAAGTTTGTCCTACCAATGGATGATGGGACTACAAAATACATAGAGTTTTTAGATAGTGAGCATTGGTGTAAAAACCTTTTTCAAGTGACTCACCAAGTTACTATTGAGGGTAAGTATAAAAATAGATATGATGTCACTCTTCTCATAAATGGGCTTCCTCTTGTACAGATAGAGCTTAAAAGAAGGGGTATAGAACTCAAAGAAGCTTTTAATCAGATTAATAGATATCAAAGACACTCTTTTAGTTCAAATAGTGCTCTGTTTAACTATGTACAGCTCTTTGTAATCTCTAATGGTGTCAATACAAAATACTATGCCAACAACAGAAAGCAATCTTTTAAACAAACTTTCTTTTGGGCTGATAAAGAGAACAAAAATATAACTAATTTAGAAGAGTTTACAAAGGTTTTCTTGGAGCCTTGCCATATCTCTAAAATGATATGCAAGTATATAGTTTTAGCAGAAGTACCAAAAATACTAATGGTGTTAAGACCTTACCAGTACCATGCAACAGAAGCCATTATTGATAGAGTGGAAAACTCAAATAAAAATGGTTATATTTGGCACACAACAGGAAGTGGAAAGACTCTTACCTCATTTAAAACAGCTCAAATACTTATGAAATTGCCTCATGTACATAAAGTTGTATTTGTAGTTGATAGAAAAGATTTAGACTACCAAACAACAAAAGAGTTTAATAGTTTTAGTGATGGCTCTGTGGATGGAACAGATAATACAAAAGCACTGGTAAAACAGTTTACTGATGATACTAAACTTATAGTTACTACTATTCAAAAGTTAAATACTGCCATTAGTAAGAAGAAGCATTTAGCACAAATGGAAAAGCTTAAAGACAAGCATATTGTCTTTATATTTGATGAGTGTCATAGAAGCCAGTTTGGAGAAACACACTTAAAAATCAATAAATTTTTTGAGAAAAATCAGATGATTGGCTTTACTGGTACACCTATATTTGCTGAAAATGCTGTTGGTAATCAATATGGCAAAAGAACTACTGCTGAATTATTTGATAAATCACTTCATAAGTATGTCATTACAGATGCTATTAGTGATGAAAATGTTCTTAAGTTTTCCATTGAATACATTGGAAAATATAAAGAAAAAGAGGGTTCTACCAATATTGATATTGAAGTAGAGAGTATTGATACAAAAGAGCTTTTAGAAAGTGAAGAGAGAATAGATAAAATTACTGACTACATTTTAGCTAACCATGCAAGAAAAACTCACTCACAAGAGTTTACAGCTATGATGTGTGTGGGTAGTGTTGAAATGTTAATTAGGTACTATGAATTGTTCAAGAAGAAAAAGCATAACCTAAAAATAGCCACTATCTTTTCATATAGTGCCAATGAAGATGATAAAGATGCAGATGGTATTATAGATATAGAGGAGGCTGATGGTGCTCATATAGATGAAGAGCATATCAATCAACATAGTAGAGAAAAACTAGATGAATTTATAGAAGATTATAATGCTATGTTTGGTTCAAAGTTCAGTACAAAAGACTCTCAAAGTTATTACAACTACTACAATGACATATCTAAAAGAGTAAAGCAAAAAGAGATAGATATTTTACTGGTTGTAAATATGTTTCTTACTGGCTTTGATAGTCCAAGGCTAAATACTCTTTATGTTGATAAAAACCTCAAATATCATGGTCTTATACAAGCTTTTTCAAGAACTAACAGAATCCTCAATGAGCAAAAATCACAAGGGAATATAGTCTGTTTTAGAAACTTGAAGAAAAATACAGATGATGCAATAGCACTTTTCTCAAACAAGGATGCAAAAGAAATCATTCTTATGAAGCCTTATGAAGAGTATGTGAAGAAGTTCAATGAAGCCTTTGTAGAACTTTTAAAAATAGCTCCAAGTGTTAACCATGTTGATAGTCTTATCAGTGAAGAAGATATATTACTTTTTATCAAAGCTTTTAGGGAGTTAATGAGACTTAAAAATATATTAGTTTCATTTAGTGATTTTAGCTTTAATGACCTTTCAATGACTGAACAGCAATATGAAGATTATAAGAGCAAGTATCTTGACTTATATGAAAAAGTTAAAAATGAAAGAGGTGTAGGCAGTGAAAAAGTCTCTATTCTTGAAGATGTGGACTTTGAGTTGGAGCTTATTCATAAAGATGAAATAAATGTAGCCTATATTTTAAAGTTGTTAGCAAGATACAAAGATGCAAAAGGTTCAGATAAAGAGAAGCAAAAAGAGCAAATTTCAAATATTATGAATAGCAATACAAAGCTTAGAAGTAAAAAAGAGTTGATTGAGAAGTTTATCAATGAAAATCTTATGAATATTGCAGATAGTGAATCAATAGAAAGTGAGTTTGAGAAGTTTTGGAATGAAGAAAGAGTCAAGGCATTTGACTCTCTTTGTGAAGAAGAAAATCTTAATAAGGATGAAGTGAAAAATGTAATTGATACCTATCTTTATGATGAGAGAAAACCTCTCAATGATGATATAGTGAAAACTTTACAGGTCAAACCAAAACTCTTAGAGAGAAGAAAAATAGTTCCAAGGGTACTAGATAAAATCATTTCATTTGTTGAGAAATTTTATGAGAGTTGATTATGAAAGATAAAAGATACACTTGTTCAGTATGTGACAATTTATTTGAGGAACAATACTTTGATAAAGAACAAAATAAGTGTATTTTACACTGTGAAAAAACTGATAAAAATGATTGGTATAGTATCAATGCTTCTAATGAAAAAGAGTGGACTAGTAAAATAAAGACTTTCTGGTCATACATTCAATTAGAATTAAATAATATCTATGAATATAGTTTCTATGATGTTAATGGTGACTCTGATTATACATATACAAAGGTGATATTTCCAAAGTTTGAAACAGAGTATGAGTATGATTTTTATAATGAAGATGATATGGGTACAAACTTTTTTTCATTTAAAGTATTTGAACATCCAAATGAACAACCAATGCCAGAAGTCAATCAAATTTTCAACAAATTGAATATTACTTTTGAAAACTGTATATTTTTAGATGTAGCAAACTTTGGAAAATACGATAGAACACATCCTATTAGCTTTGAGCAGTGTCAATTTAAGAAGACTGTTTTACTATCTAAAACTCAAAAATCAGAAGTAAGTTTTTATGAATGTGATTTTAGTAATCAGGATTTATGTTTTAGTGAATCAAATTTTGAAAATATGTTTATTATGAAAGATTGTCAAAATATCAATTTATTAGATATTAGTTATGCCACTTTTAACAGCTTTGCTAACTTTATGAACTCCACTTTTAATAAGACTAATTTTACTGCTACTGAGTTTTTTGATACTGTGGTGTTTATAAATGTAACTTTTCAAGATCATGTTTCTTTTAACTATACTACTTTTGCAAAGTTAGTATTGTTTAGGGATAGTAAGTTTAAAAAGACTTTGGATCTTAGAGATAGTATTTTTAGGGATGAAGCTACTTTTTTAGGAGTTGAAGTTAATCCAGCTAATAGAGAAACAGCAAGGCAAATTAAAAGTTCATTTGAACAGCAAAAAAACCTTATTGAGTCTAATAAATATTATGCTTTAGAGTTAAGAGAGAAAAGAAAAGAGTTGTCTTTTTTTAAAAATCCATTTGAGTGGATAATTTTTAAAATACATTGGGTGTCTTCTAATCATTCACAAAGTTATATATCAGGACTTGTTTGGATTTTGGTTATTGGTATACTTGGTATAAAAGATAATGCTTATGATTCTATTGTAAGTCTTATGGATGGTGATAAGAAACTGGACTCTATTGCAATGTCTCTTCATTCTCTTTTAAAATTCAGTTCTGAGAATATTTCAATGTATCACTTAGTTCTAAAGGCTATATTAGCATATTTAATTTATCAATTTATTGTGTCAGTAAGGCAAAACACAAAAAGAAAATAGTTTTACTATATTTTATACTCATAATTTGTTAAAGGCAGAAAAAACAGTCAATAAATGCTGAATTGAAGCAATTTATTATTACTATTTTTCTTTTTAAAAACCCTTACTTCAAGATAGCATCTTATTATGCTTATCAAAGTAGTCTTTTTCCTTTTATTAACTCCTTGACTCTTGTATTAATCTCTCATAAAGAGAGACTTAATTAAGAGAGTCCTTAAAAGGACTCTTAGAGTACTCTTAGAAGAACTGAAAAACTAATGGGATATTAAGTCTTTTTAGTGGGATAATATATCCTCAATGGGGTGAAACTATGTCTTTTATAATGGGATAGTAGGTCTCACTTAGTTTAAATAGCATTTTTTCAGAGTTTGTAAAAGTAAACAGATTACACTTAAAATCTATATATACTTGGTGCATGACACCATTCAACAACTTTTTATATTTTAGTGATGAGTAATTTCTCAAAAATCACCAGATTACAGGTGGTAATTTATTCCAAATTAAGCATCAAATGATATAAAAAGATAAATAAAATTATCTATGTGGCAACTATGCCACATACTCCCATAAAATCCCCTCATTGTCTTCATAATATGAGCCTTCTATCTCCATATCTCTGCCAAATGCTTCATAATCAAAATAGTTTTGTAAGTTTTCAGGTAGATTTTGTAAAGCTCCTGTCTCTTCAAGATAGTTATATGCAATATCTTCCATTTTGCTCTCTCCTGTGCAGATGAAATTATCTATATTTTCAATAGCATTGTTTATATCAGGAGCAAGAGCATTTTCAAGCATTAGTTTTATTGCTGCTTGTTCTTGTTTCTCTAACTTTTCTATTTTTTCAGCAATTTTATTCAATTTTGTAAGTGAATCATACTCTCCAATTTTTATATAATCACACTCATAATCTGTAATAAAATACTCTTCATGATTATGTTTTGATTCACATACCTCTTTGCCCCTCTGTAACTCATTTTCAATAGCCTCAGTAAGTAAATCCTCATTCATAGGTAAGTCATACCAAGAACCAACTAAATGTCCATTGTTGTAAGCTTCTAAGTCTGTAATGTATACTCTCATAATAAAATCCTTTTATCAAATGTTTTGAAAAATATTTGGCACTCCATAGAGTGAAACTCTCTTGCTCTTCCTCATATTCTTTTGGGCTTAAATGCCCTTTTGAACAGCAGACCAAGAATAAATTACTCTTAGAGAAAAATAGAAACTTGTTTGATTTTTATGTAATAGTATATTTGTAAGAATTCTTGTGTCTCAAAAGGGTTTTAAGTTTTAAAGAAACTTCTATAATAAAAGCTCTCAACAATGAGAGCTACTGAATAGATTTAAGGGAATGGGAATGACATTTACAAATTGAGTAGGAATAAAGATCTTGGCTCTATGATAAATAGACCAAGATTTTAGCTTGGTATCTAAAAATTTATGAGTCTATTACCAAGGGTGTTTACTTGAAAACTGTCTAATATTATCATGTACAGATTTTACTAACTCTTTTGGTTCAATAATTTGAACATCAGAAAGTACATGCATAATAATAGAGGTTGCATTTTCAATAGTATCAATAGCAACAACATAAAAGTGAGATGGTTTTATAGATACTTTTTTATATTTTGTAGTGAAGTCTTTTATTTCATTATCTGTAACATAAAGAGTCATATTGGCAAGGGGGTTTATCCTAAAATATTCAAGTGTTGTAAGAGGTAGTTCCAATATAATTTGTTGTGTATCCTCTATAAAATATTCTGTTGCTATATTGTCTTTTATATAGTTGGGATTGGTAATATAGAAATGTTTCCCATCTTTAATGTATGCAAAAGCACTGCTATGCTTCTTAGTTACTTTTTTGTTGGTTGGGAGTTTCTCTTTATCTACAATAATTCTAATAATGTCATTAAGAGGGATTTCCCTTTTCTTACCTTTATCATCTTCACAGACTAAAATCTTTTCTTTATCTTGAAATAAAATGGATACAGGAACAATCTGAATAATGTTTGTATGTAATACAGTGTTATGTACTGTAATAGTTTTATTACTTTTGTTGGTATGATCAATAACTCTTATTTGTATAGTCTCATAAATATTATCAAGTAAATACTTTTCAAGAGTAAAGTTCTCATTGTGATTTTGATAGGGTTGTATGACATACCCAAAAAGAGTATCAATTTTCTCAAAAAAGTTTACTGCATTAGCATGTGATGAAGATTTTACATACTCTACTAAAAGAGGAGTAAGGATTTTGAGTAATTTTTTATTATGAATAATATATTGACTATTAGTAAACCAGTACTGTGTAAAGACTTGATAAAAGGATAATTTTTTATTTTGAGTTTTTTCTTGTTCACTTTTAGAAATATCTTGGATAAGGTGTAAACATTTTAGATGGTTAATACTGCCTTTTAGAAAATAATCCAAAGAGTATTCACTTCTGTTATCATATTTGAATTCAATGAAATCTTTTATTTTAGTTCTTGGTAAAGGTTTGTCTTCCTCTATAAAAAAGTTTAGAACTTCATATATGACTGTATTGATTTCATTCTCTTTTATTTTATATCTTTTGCAAGATGACATAAATTTATTATTCATTTCATTATACAAGGCTTCAATTTCTTCAAATGGTAAAGATAATTCTGTTGCTATATTTGCTAAGTTGTCATCAATGTTAAATGGATTGACATTTTCTAATTTGCTGATAATTGTATTCTTCTCTTCTTCTATCATAAGATTCCTTTATATTATTAAGTATAGCATATTGAGTGTTAATTAGCACCTAATATAGTAATAGAATACATTTATCTTTTAACTTGAAGGAAGAATATGAATATTAATTTTGAGGCATTGGAACAGATTCCAGCAATGTTAAAACTATTAGAAAAAATATCAGAAGATATCAATAAACAAGTAGATAAGAGATGGCTTTCAACAAAAGAAGCAGCTCTATATCTTGGATATTCCATAGACTCCATTAATGCAAAAGTTAAAAGTGGTGACTTTCTTCCTGGATATCACTATTATCAAAACAGTTCAAAAAGAATGTTTGATAGAGCAGTGTTAGATAAATGGGTAATGGGTAAAGATTACCAAGAACTTGAAGCTGATATGAAAAATACTGTTGAAAGTATTGTAGAGAAAATTGTAGCTTAATAATAAAAGATTCATCTATTTTCAACTATAATTATAATCTGTAATTATGGTTGAAAGTGGTTTCAAATAAAAGGAAAACACATGAGACTATATGTAAAAAAAACAAAAAACAAAAAAGGTGTAAAGGAGTCACTATGGATTGATTTTACTCATAATGGAGTAAGACATAGAAAACCTTTGAACCTTGATAATACACCAGCTAATAGAAAATTGGCTGAAAAGCAAATATTACCAGCTATACAATATAAGATTAGCACAGGTGAGTTCTTTAAAAATAAAATGAAAACTGTTGATGAATATATGAAAATCTCTTTTGATTTGCAGAAGTCAAATAGAAAACAGTTTACTATTGTAGACTATATCAGTAAGTATAATAAGCATTTGCAACCTGTTTTTGGTAAAAAACTTTTAGATACTATAAAAGGTGTAGACATTACAGAATGGCAAAACAGTATGTTAGAAAAAGGTTATGCTATTGAAACTATTAAAAGTGTCAGAGGTATTTTAAGTACTATTTTTGAAGAAGCAATTAGGGCAGAACTAATTGAAAAGAATCCTGTAAAATATGCTTCTATTATGTCTAAAAGAAAACAAGTAAAAAAAGCAACTAATGAAATAGTGCCATTTAGTATTAGTGAAATAAAGAGCTTGATACAGTCTACAAGAACAGAACAAATGAAAAATTTGTATATGCTTTTGTTTACAACTGGACTAAGAGGTGGAGAAGCAATAGGTTTAGAATGGAGTAAAGTAGATTTTGAGAAAATGGAGATTGAAATAAGTTCTCAAATTGGTAGGGGAGTTGTTGGATCACCAAAATGGGACTCATTTAGAACTGTTCCAATAACAGAAGCATTACTTCCTTATTTACAAAAGCAATTTGAAATGACAGGAGATAAAAATTCTTATGTCTTTTTAAATACTTGCTCTAAACCATTTTGGGATATTTCTAAAATTAGAGAAGGTGAATGGACAAAAGACTTAGCAAGAGCTGGTATCAAGTATAGAAAAATTCACCAAACTAGACATACATTTTGTTCTACACATATTAGTGCAGGAGAAGATATAAATTTGATTAGTAAAATTGCTGGGCATAGTTCAACAAGAATGACACTTGAAGTTTATTCAAAATATATTCCAAGAGATTTGGGTGATTTTGGAAAAGCTTTTAATAATATATAGACACTGAATGGCACTCATTTGGCACCAAGTAATTTTGATAATCTCTGAAAGTAAGTATTTTAGGGGTTGTTTAGTTGAGTGGTGCGGATGAAAGGACTTGAACCTTCACACCTTGCGGCACCAGATCCTAAGTCTGGCGTGTCTACCAATTTCACCACATCCGCATGGATAAGTTTTTAACGTCACTTCTGACAAAATAATATAAAAAATTTAGTGGTACCCCCTACACGATTCGAACGTGTGGCCTACGCCTTAGAAGGGCGTTGCTCTATCCAGCTGAGCTAAGGAGGCTAAAATGGTACGCCCGATAGGATTCGAACCTATAACCCTCGGAGCCGAAATCCGAAACTCTATCCAGTTGAGCCACGGACGCTACTACATTTGTTATATTATTTAATTTTTTATATTTTTTCATGGGGTGGGATACGGGATTCGAACCCGCGACCCCCGGCACCACAAACCAGTGCTCTAACCAGCTGAGCTAATCCCACCATATTGTTATATAAAATATAAAGTAAAAATTTAAAGTGGTCGGGGTGAAAGGACTCGAACCTTCGGCCCCCTGGTCCCAAACCAGGTACTCTAACCATACTGAGCTACACCCCGACCTGCACACATTAAACAGACAGTTATGCTGATTAATGAGGCGAAATTATAGTTAATTTGATTCAAAATGTCAATAGTATTTGGAAATTCTTTTTAAAAAACTGATTTTTTCAGTATAATTAGACTACTTCAATACAGAAAGTTACGCATGAAAATAGCTAGATTTAGTCGGATTGGTTTTATAATGGCAGCAGCAGGCAGTGCTGTAGGACTTGGAAATATTTGGAAATTTCCTTATATTACAGGAGAGTATGGCGGCGGAGCTTTTGTCCTTGTTTATCTCATCACGGTACTGCTTATCGGCTTTTCCATTATGACAGCGGAAATGCTCATCGGGTATCTTGGCAGACGTGATACCGTGACCTCTTTTGAAGTGTTGGCACCAAAACATAAAAACTTATGGAAATTTGCCGGTTTTCAAGGGCTGGCAGGTCTTTTTATCATGATATTCTATTCTGTAGTCATCGGATGGATATTCAACTATATAGTTACCTCGCTGACCTATCTTCCCTCGACGGTTGCCGAAGCAGAAACAACCTTTACAAAGATGCTTCATGCTGATTTCTGGACACAGTTTTTCTACCATACGCTTTCCTTTGTGATGATTACCTATGTCCTGCACAAGGGTTTAAAAGGTGGTATAGAAAAGCTCAATATGTTTTTGATGCCGGCACTGATGATTATTTTGGCTTCGATGTTTGCGTATGCCGTTACCCTTGACGGTTTTTCAAAAGCGGTCACCTTTATGTTCTCTCCTGACTGGTCCAAGATTACCTCGGAAGCCTTTGTGGTCGCTGTCGGGCATGCTTTTTTTACACTGAGTCTTGGGATGGGTGCCATTATGACCTATGCGGCATCACTTGAAAAAAATGCAAATATTGTCAAGAGCGCTTTTTGGGTTGTCTTTTTGGATACGACAATAGCGATAGTCGCGGGACTGATGCTTTTTACCTTTTTGTACCAGTACGGTTCGGGTCCTGCAAAAGGTCCGGGGCTTGTTTTTATCTCTTTGCCGGCTGCATTTTATGAGATGGGCATCATCGGAAATATTTTTGCCATTTTGTTTTTTATTGCTTTGGCCTTTGCAGGATTGACATCTTCTGTTTCTCTTGTTGAGCCTATGGTACAGTATTTTATAGACCGATTTGGCTGGAATCGTCTCAAGTCGACTCTTTCTGTGGGGACATTTTTCTGGTTTTTCGGTATTTTTGCCATTCTCTCAAACATAGACGGTGCAAAAGAGTATCTGACATGGGGCAGCAAAAACTTTTTTGACTGGGTTGACTATGTGACTGCTGCGATTATGTTGCCTCTTGGCGGGCTTTTGATGGCGATTTTCGTCGGTTATGTCATGCCGCGTTCGGAAGTGGAAGCAACAATGAAACCACAGTTAAAATGGGCCTTTGGTCCATGGTACTTTTCTCTTCGCTATATTACGCCTGTCGCCATGTTTGTGGTGATGCTTTCACTAATGGGGATTATATGATGGACAAAATTAAAGACGAGTGTATAAAAATCTTGGAAAAGGAGGGAATAAATCCGGTCTCTGCTATAGATTTTGATGTGAACGGCAAAGTACACTCTTTGAGTTTTATCTATATTATAGAAACGTATATGCAGGCATCAGAAGAGTCACGGCTGGTATTTTTGAGTGCTTTGAAAAAAGCGGTAGTTGCAAAAGAGATGGGAATTGAAAAATTTTTTGAGGGAATGGGAAAACTTCTTTTGATGACACATCTTTCTGAAAAATTTGATATTAAATAAGGAGGTTTTTATGGTAAAAAATATTATTATCGCAGTTGTTTTGCTTTTGGCAGTAAGCGGACTGGTGTACAAGGCAGCCAATCCGTCAGATTACAAACACCCGCTCCACCGCTAAAAGCAAAGTAAAAGAACTTTGTTCTTTTACGGGACTAAAACTGTATCATACCGTCTACCGGAGATGATGCGGTTGCATAAGGGCGTTTTGGAATTCTTCCTGCAAGGTAGCTCATTCTTCCCGCCTGTACGGCATGCTTCATAGCCTCTGCCATTACCATAGGGTTCTGTGCCTGGGCTATGGCTGTGTTTGTCAAAACACCGTCAGCACCAAGTTCCATTGCATAGGCAGCATCACTGGCACAGCCGATGCCTGCATCCACAATTACCGGTACTTTTATCGCATCGCGGATAAATACAATATTGTATGGGTTTTGAATACCCAGGCCGCTTCCGATAGGGGCGGCAAGAGGCATAACCGCATCTGCTCCGGCATCTTCAAGACGCTTTGCCATAATCGGATCATCCGAAGTGTATGCCATGATTGTAAAACCTTCTTTTGCCAAAATCTCACAGGCTTTTATGGTTTCAAGCACATCAGGGTAGAGTGTTTTTTGCGTATCGCCGATGACTTCAAGTTTGATCAGATCAATACCCGTAGCCTCGCGTGTCAAACGAAATGTCGTAATTGCTTCTTCGGCAGTCACACATCCCGCGGAGTTTGGCAGAAACTTTACATTTGTTCCGGCAAAAGTATCACGCAGATTTTCCTTGTCCGGGTCTGTAATATTAAGACGTCTGACCGCAACGGTGATCAGTTCGCTTCCGCTGGCAAGTGTTGCTTCTTTTGTTGTTTCAAAAGAGTCATATTTCCCGCTTCCGACAATAAGTCTTGAACCGAGTTCATATTTTCCGATTTTTAATTTGTTATCCATTTTTTATCTGTCCTTTTTTGTTGTATTCCCTTCACAATGCTGTGGAGTAAAGAGTATGATATTTTTCGGAAGCAAGTTTCTTAAAGACACTCAGCTTAGACTTTAGTCTGAGTGCCATTAAGTTAAGAAAAAACCTGATGTTTTTCTGGAACCTGGGCCTTTGTCTTTAAAGATATAAAGCCCGCACTAAAGTACGGGTTCCGAAAAACTGTTTAACTTAATGGAATTGAGACTGAAGTCCGGGTTCCGAAAAAAGCTTATAAGAGAAATTATACGATTTATAACATAAGCAATCTTATAAATTCCCAATTCCCTGTATCAAATTCTCCGGTGTAAGAGAAAAATCAGCACCGGAATAGTTTTGTGCCAGTTTTGTGTGTGCAAGAGATCCGTGTATTGCAGCATCGAGTGGGGTTTTTCCCTGTGCCAGCAAAGAGCCTATGAGTCCGCTGAGTACATCGCCGCTTCCTGCTTTGGCGAGTTTGGCACTGCCGTGAGGGTTTATGAAAAATGCATCTCCTGCACCGATAATAACATTTGCCCCCTTTAAGAGAAGGGTTGCATCCGGATAGGCTTTGCAAAAGAGTTCCACATAGAAAAATCGTTTTTTTTGCAATTCCCCTACAGTAATGTCGGCAAGTTCTGTGAGTTTTAAAAGTGATACAAACTCTTTTGGATGCGGTGTGAGCACAATATTTTTACGCTCTAAAATTTCCAAAACAAGAGGCATCGCAAACAGGTCCGCATCCACCAGAAGAGGAAGATCGTTATTTAGCAGCTCTTTAAGTTCAGCATCACTGAATTCTGTTCCCAGTCCCATACCGCAGGCAATTGCAGTTGTATTAGCCGGCAGAGCATGGGCATACATGAGGGAATGCGGAATATGCAACATCTGATGATTTTCATATCCGACAAGGGTAACAAGCCCTGCACCAAATCTAAGAGCACCCAGAGCACTCATGATGGAAGCTCCCGGTTTTTCACCGCAAAGCAGGCTTAAATGGCCAAAACTGCCTTTATGGGTATTTTTTTCTTTTCTTGTCGGAAGCTGTAAATCACACAGATCCAGAAGCTGCCAGTTTGTCTGTGTTTCATAGAGTTTTCTTGCAACTCCCAAATCCAGAACTTCAATCTTTCCTGTCTGCTCTTTTGCTTCGTCCAAAAAGAGTGCTTTTTTTAAAGCTCCCATTGTCAGCGTCACATCTGCACAAAAGGTTGTTTTTGCACAGGCACCGCTTTTTGTAAGCCCGCTTGGCACATCACAGGCAATTTTAAAAGCCTTGACTGTGTTCATTACATGTAAAAGGTTTGCAATTTCTGCAGAAAATTCTCCACTGAAGCCTGTGCCGACAATGGCATCAACAAGGATATCACATTCCTGAAATTCTTTTATCTGCTTTACATGTAAAGCCTTGGCTCTTTTTTCCTGTAGCAAAGCCATTTGGGACTTTGGGTCTCTGGCATACAAAAGGCAGACATTATGCTCACCATGCAAAAGCCGTGCCAAAGCGATTCCATCTGCTCCGTTGTTGCCGCTTCCTGTGACTATGAGGATGTTCTCTTCGTTTGAGAAGTTGGCTCTTATATAGGAGGCCATGCCGTTTGCGGCATGTTCCATTAAAATATCTTCGCTTAAAAAGAACTCTTGGTAGCATCTTTGATCAAGCGGGGCAACCTCTTCAAATATCTTTTGCATAATCAGACTTCAGGAACATACTCGTCTATTTTTACCATACTGCTTTTTATATCGTTAAAGAGCAGTGTAGGGTAGGCAGTTCTGTACTGGTAGTAAAAGTGGTTTTTTTTCAGTGTTTTTAAAATGGCTGTATTGAAATAGTTGGCATTGGAACATTTTCCTACATAAAGAAAGGAAAACAACAGTTTGAGATGCGGGTTCTCAAAAGTCGGATGCGGCTGTGCCAAAAATGTAAAGCCCTGTTTTTGAAGATTTGTGAAGCTGAGCATATAGAGTAAAAAATCTTCAAATTTTGTATAAAATCCATTGAGGTTTTCAATATCATGGAAAAAATAGTAATAGTTGTCCAAAAGTTCCTGCTGGGAAATTACTTTTGAAAGTTTGCTTTTTTTCTCTCTTTTGGTGGCAAAAAAATTAGGATTGACAGCCATATAGATATGCTTTTTTTCAGCTACAAGTGCAGCAAAAGCCTCATCAAACGCTTCGCTCTCTTCAAAACGAATATAGTTAAAGTGCTCATCTTTGTATCTGAGCTCAACATCATCCTCATGGGAATCTGCAAAGTCCATATAGAGCGTGGGTACATTATTGTCAATGACAAAATTCCTTATTTTGCAGGCCAGGTTTGTCTTGCCCGCACCCTCTTCACCCAAAATCAATGTATTGTGTGTGAGCATTCTGTTTTCTAATCTTAAAGCATCAATAGTATCCAAATATCTACCAATAACATTTCTCATAGCATGTCCTTAAAAATCATATTTTTAGTATTATATCTTCTTGATGATAAAAAAGGTATAATTAGACTATGAATTATAAAACAATTGCACAGGAAACATTAAATATCGAAGCAAATACCCTGCTCAATGCGGCAAAAAACATTGATGATGCCTTTAACAAAGCTGTAGAAATCATACTTGCATGCAAAGGCAAACTTGTTGTGAGCGGTGTTGGAAAAAGCGGACTTATCGGTGCAAAAATGGCGGCTACCTTTGCCTCGACAGGAACACCGAGCTTTTTTCTGCACCCAACAGAAGCACTGCATGGCGATCTTGGCATGATAGACAAAAATGATGTTGTTATTGCTATCAGTTATTCGGGAGAGAGCGAAGAACTCAGTTCTATTTTGCCGCATATCAAACGTTTTGGCATACCGCTTATAGGCATGACACGGGACAAACACTCAACGCTTGGACAGTACAGTGATATAGTCATTAAGGTTGTTGTTGAAAAAGAGGCCTGTCCTCTCAATATCGCACCGACAAGCTCGACAACACTGACGCTTGCACTCGGTGATGCCATGGCTGTGGCTCTGATGAAGGCCAGAGATTTTAAAAAGAGTGATTTTGCTTCTTTTCATCCCGGCGGCGCTTTGGGAAAAAAACTTTTTATTAAAGTGAAAAATCTGATGAAAAGCGATGATCTGCCTGTAGTTTCAAAAGATGCAAAAGTAAAAGATGCTATTTTGAAAATAAGCGAAGGCAGGCTCGGAACTGTTTTGATAACCGATAATGCAGGAAAGCTTGCAGCACTTATGAGTGACGGCGATGTCCGCCGGGCACTTTTAAGAGATGACTTTTCACTTGAAGATGATGTGCTTAAATATGCCACATCTGATCCTATGAGTATAGATGATGAAGAGATGCTTGCGAGTGATGCACTTGTTTTAATAGAAGAGAAAAAAATCCAGCTTCTGGTTGTAACAGACAAGGACAAAAAGATACAGGGCGTACTTCATATTCATACGCTCATAGAAAAAGGAATTTCATAATAATGAGACTAAACAAATATATTGCACACTATTCAACCTACTCAAGACGAGAGGCTGACAAAGCTGTCCAGGACGGTTATGTGCGTGTAAACGGAGAGATAGAAACGAATCCTGCAACACAGATACAAGAGGGTGTAGACATTGTCTATATCAGCGGCAAGCAGGTTTCTCCTCAGGAAAAATACACGGTGATTGTGTATAACAAACCAAAAGGCGAGCTTGTAACCAAAAATGACCCAAAAGGCAGACGCACAATTTACGACTCTTTAAGCAAAGAGTTTAAGCATTTTATTCCTGTCGGCCGGCTTGACTTTGCAAGTGAAGGACTGCTGCTTCTGACAGATGCCTCCCATGTAGCGACGGCGCTGATGGAGTCAGATCTTGAGAGAATTTACAAGATTAAAATCAAAGGGATGGTGACTCCGGATATGGAGGATGCCATGCTCAACGGGATCTATCTGGATGATGCAAGTGCCGGAGCGCATTCGCATTCCAAAATTATCTCAATGGACATAAAACCTTTTATAGGCTATAAGATTCAAAAGAATCAGCCCAACTACTCCATCCTCAAAGTAGCGCTAAAAGAGGGGAAAAACCGTGAACTTCGCCGCTTTTTTGCACACTTTGGCGCAGAGGTGGCTGATCTCAAACGTGTAAGTTTTGCTGAAATCGAACTAAACAACCTGCCAACGGGCAAAACAAGATATTTGACGCGCAGTGAATATTCTGCACTCTACAAATTTTTAAAAGAAGAGAAAAAGAGAGCCAGAGAGAAAAAGAGAAAAGAAGAAAAAGAGTAGGAGATGGATTTTACACATCTGCTGCGACCTGCAAATTTTGATGAGATGACAGGACAGGAGCATTTAACAGCAAAAGATGCGCCTTTGCGTGTTTTATGTGAAAAAGAAGTAATTGGTCACAGTTTTTTTTATGGACCTGCCGGTGTCGGAAAGACATCACTTGCCAGAGTCATAGCAAAAACTATGCAGCTCCCTTTTTATGAGTTTAATGCCACTTCGCTGAAGGTCGAACAGCTTCGTAAAATATTTGATCAGTATAAAAATGCTCTGCAAAAGCCGCTTATATTTATAGATGAGGTGCATAGGCTTTCAAAAAATCAGCAGGAGGTTTTATTGCCGGTGATGGAAAACAATTCTGTGCTCATCATAGGCGCTTCAACCGAAAACCCCTTTTATTCGCTTACCTCTGCGATCCGTTCACGCTCTATGCTTTTTGAGCTCAAAAGTATCTCCCATGCCGGTTTGGAAAAACTGTTACTGAGAGCACTGAATAAAACTAATATTGTCCTTGAGGAGGATGCAAAAGAGTACCTCATAGCTTCAAGCGGCGGAGATGCAAGAGCGATGCTCAATCTGTTGGAATTTGCCGCCAGCATCAACGAAACAGTGACTCTGGAGCTGTTGCAGTCGCTCCGTCCCAATGCGCTGCAGTCCGGAAGCAGTGAAGACGGTGTACATTATGACCTGACGTCAGCACTGATTAAGTCTATTCGCGGCAGTGATGCGGATGCAGCGATTTATTACCTTGCACGTTTGATTGCAGGCGGAGAGAGTGCCGATTTTATCGCCAGACGGCTTGTAATCCTGGCAAGCGAAGATGTCGGGAATGCAAACCCGCAGGCTCTGACATTGGCGACCTCCTGCCTGACAAGTGTAAGCAAGATAGGCTATCCGGAGGCAAGAATTATCCTGGCACAGGCGGTTATTTATCTCTGTGCCTCTCCAAAATCCAATTCTGCATATTTGGCAATAAATAAAGCTTTAAAGAGTGTGAAAGAGGGTAACATTGCAGAAATCCCGAAAAATATCACAAACAATCATGAAAACTATTTGTATCCCCACGATTTTGGCGGCTATGTCGAACAAAACTATCTTGCAAAACCGATGCATTTTGTGGAGTTAAAAGAGATAGGCTATGAAAAAAAGATGAAAGAGTGGATTAAAATTATAAAACACTCATCAAAATAATGATATACTTGAAAAAATACTTTTCAACAAGGAAGATTATATGACTATTTCAGTGTCTGCAAATACTGTAACTATAAACGGAAATATCAAATCGATACAGGACTATCAACAGATTAAAGAGACGATAGATACGCTCAGAACAACACACAGGCATATTGTTCTCGTAATCAAAGATTCCATATCCATCACCTCCTCTGTGATCGGGTATTTAAACAAACTTGTTTTAAAGGACAATGTTGATTTACATGTGGAAGTAGGCGATGAACAGCTTATGGAGCTTTTTGAAGATCTGAATCTTGTCTCTTTATTTCACGTAAAAAAGGTATAAAAAATGACTATAAAAAGCAAACTCAATCTTATTACTGCCATTGTTGTCTCTTTTGCTTTGGTAATTATAGGACTGACGGTTAACACAGCGCTGAAAGAAGATACTGTTGTACAACAGTCAAAGATGTTGAATGTAATGTCTCAAAAACTGAGTCTGTTGATTCATGAGACGCAAAAAGAGAGAGGGGCAAGTGCCGGTTATTTGGGTTCGAAGGGGAAGAAATTTGCAGGTATTCTTCCTAAACAAAGAGAACTGACAGATAAAAGGAACCAGGAGTTCAAAGAGTATCTCAAGACATTGGATTTAAATGATTTTCCAAAAGAACTTCAAGATCAGATTCGCGGACTGCAAGAATATATGAATAAAATCAGTCAAATCAGAAATCTTGTTGACAGTTTCAGTATCAGTGTTGCAAAAGAAGTTGCATATTATACAAAGATGAACAGGAAGATTTTAAATATTGTCGGATTGAGTGCAAAACTGGCATCGACTCCTGAACTGGTCAAAGCCTTGGACGCCTATACAAACTTTTTAAAATCAAAAGAGAGAGCGGGGATAGAGCGTGCGGTACTGAGTGCTACATTTTCTGCAGACAGGTTTGCTCCGGGAATGTATGCCAAGTTTATTACACTTGTGGCGCAGCAGGACGCTTATATAGATGCATTCTTAACGATGGCGACAGACAGGGCAAAGCAACTTTACAGAAGCACAATGAACTCTCCTGCTGTGGATAAAGTAAACAAAATGAGAGAAATTGCCCAAATAAAAGCAAATGAAGGTAATTTTGGGGTTGACAGTGTTGTCTGGTTTCAAACCATTACAAAAAAGATAAATCTTTTAAAACATGTAGATGATGAACTTGCCAAAAACAATGATGCAATTTTGGCAAAAATAGAATCAGAATATAAAAAACGGACAGTCATTACTCTTGTAAGTTATATTGCTTTTGCAATTATTATTTTTATCATCATTATGACAATCAGCAGAGGCGTAAACAAAAGCGTGCAAAGCTCTTTGGAAAAAATAAAATGCGTTTCGAGTGATCTTGACCTTACATGTAACATCATTGTAGAAGGCAATGATGAAATTTCCCAAATTTCCAAAGCTTTACATGTAATGATCAGTGCCTTTAAAGAGACAGTTCTGAGTGTTACCGATGTCTCAAGAAGAAACCAAAATGAATCTGAGAGATTACGGGATGTCGTGATTACTTTAAAAGAAAACAGTGAAGTGGAAGACGGCAAAATCAGTGTGGTCAATGAACTGGCGGTAGATATCGGTAGTAAACTCGATACGGTAGAAGAGTCTACTGTGACAGTGACAGAAGATTTACAGACAACATCGAATTTCTTGGAAGAGTTTATAAGCAAACTGAGCACAGTGGTAGAGTCTATAGAAGAGGGCAGTTCACAACAGCAGGAGCTTGTTCAAAAAGTCAGCGAGTTGACAGAACAGGCAAAAAATATCAAAGATGTGCTGGAGATTATTTCAGATATTGCAGATCAGACAAATCTGCTTGCACTCAACGCCGCTATTGAAGCAGCCCGTGCCGGGGAACATGGTCGAGGTTTTGCCGTAGTTGCCGATGAAGTGAGAAAACTTGCCGAGCGTACACAAAAATCCTTAAGCGAAATCAGTGCAAATGTAAATCTCATTACCCAAAATGTAGTTGAAATCGCCGAAGAGACACAGCATACCTCACAAAGTATGGATCAGATTGCAGAATCCGCGCAGGAATTAATCGTAGCATCCAATGATACAAAAGAGAATCTGATGCAGACAAAAGAGAGCTCCACTGATGTCATGCACCAAAGCATATACATAGCAACAAAAACAAAAGAGCTTGTGAGTACGATGGATGAGATTGTTGTTGTTTCTACAAAAAACAATGAGCTGCGCACAACGATAGAAGCTGTTGTCTCAACACTTTCTCAGGATGCCGCTGCTTTAAAAAATGAACTCAGTAAATTTAAAATTTAGTCCAAACAATGCAGGAAAAGAGTACAGATAAATCATTACAGGAGAAAGATGCCTATGCCGCCTACCAGGAAGAGCTGGCATTTCAAAAAGAGCTCAATATCCTGAGAAATGATTTTTATTACAAGATGATTGATTCTAAAGATATTTCACTGGTAGACTTTTTTTATCAGCCTCTTGACACACTGAGCGGGGATGCCTATTCTGCTCGAAGAATCAATGAAGACAAAACTTTTTACTTTCTTGTTGACGGGATGGGAAAAGGATTGAGTGCTTCACTCAGTGCCATGGCTGTGACAGTCTTTGTCAATCATTTGATAGACAAAATGATAGAGTATGAGAATTTCAGTCTTGATATACTGATTCAAGAGTCTATGGATTTTATGAAGCCTATCTTGCTTGATGAGGAAGCTCTGTCTGTAGACTATATTTTATTTGACAACTACTCTTTTGAATTGGAATATGCCAAATTTGCAATGCCGCCTTTTTTACTTGAGGACAATGCAGGCAATGTGATAAAAATCAAATCAAACAATCCGCCGATGAGCAAGTGGAGCGAAACATACAAGATAGACAATTGCTCTGTAAAAAATATACATAAATTTCTTTTTTACAGTGACGGCATAGTAGAAAACAATACTGTAGAGGGAATCGTATATAACAGTTTTATTGAAAATGATTTTATAGGCTCTTTTACCCGAGAAGAGATGAAAAAACATGTATTGGAAAAAATTGCCATACAGGAAGATGATTTTACTTTTATATTTATCAACAGATTAGAATTAAATGAAACAACACTGGTCAGTGCAAAGGTTTTTGAAACAACGCTGGATGCCGTTGAAGAAGCAAATAACTGGTATGATGGTATTTGTCGGAATCATTGCAGCGGGCTTGCTTTTAATGAACTTTTTATGAATGCATACGAGCATGGAAATCTGGGTATTGATTCTGAAATAAAACATCAGTTGCTTGAGCAGGATAAATATTTTGAGACACTGGTTTCGCTTGAAAAAGAGTGTACAAAAAAAATAACCGTAAAAATATATAATATCAAAACTGCATCTGCCCAATACAGAGTGACACAAATCACAGATGAGGGAGAGGGATTTGACACAAATCAACTGGCGACAATCTTTAGAAATTCAAAAAAATTCAATGGTCGCGGAGTTTTTGTCTCCCGTAAAAACTCTATGGGCATATACTACAACTCAAAAGGCAACAGTGTCCTTTTTCTAACAAAGGTCTAAAAGTCTCTGCAGAGTGCGGAATAATTTCACAACGGATACTTCCACTTGGAACCGGTACTTCAGTGTCGGCTGGTGTTGGCAGCAGATTTGAAATATAAACAACAAGGATAACAATTATGGCAGAGAAACCATCATTTAAACAGGCGTCACTGGATTACCACAAAGCCAAAAGCGAGTTTGACACAAACGGAAAAATAGGAACACTGCTGACAAAACCGTGCACAACACAAGAAGAGCTCTCAATGGCCTACAGTCCCGGTGTCGCATATCCGTGTCTGGAGATACAAAAAGATGCAGACCTTGCCTATGAATATACCAACAAAGGAAATCTGGTTGCAGTGATAAGTGACGGCACAGCGGTCCTCGGGCTTGGTGACATCGGTCACTTGGCGGGAAAACCGGTGATGGAGGGTAAAGGTGTTTTGTTCAAATCTTTTGCAAATATTGATGCTGTTGATATTGAACTCAACACAAAAGATACAGATGCAATTGTGAATATTGTTGCATCGATGGCTGACAGTTTTGGCGGTATAAATCTGGAAGATATCTCAGCACCAAGATGTTTTGAAATAGAAGAACGACTCAAAGAGATTTGCAATGTTCCTGTTTTTCATGATGATCAGCATGGGACAGCCGTTATTACAACAGCAGGGCTGATGAATGTTGCCCAAATGAGCAATAAAAATATACAGGATCTCAAAGTCGTCATTATTGGTGCCGGAGCAGCGGGAATTGCCTGCGGGAAAATGTATAAGGCTTTGGGCGTGAAAAATATTACCATGCTTGACTCCAAAGGGGTTATTCACAGCGGCAGAAGCGATCTCAACAAATACAAAAAACTTTTTGCATTTGAGACAGCTGACAGAAGTTTGGCAGATGCAATGAAAAACGCAGATATGGTGCTTGGGCTCTCCCGACCTGACCTTGTCACACCCCAAATGGTAAAATCCATGTCCCGGACAAATCCCATTATTTTTGCCTGTGCAAATCCAAACCCCGAAATTACCCCTGCGGATGCAAAAAAAGCGCGGCCGGATGTGATTATTGGAACCGGCAGAAGTGATTACCCCAATCAGGTAAACAATGTACTCGGTTTTCCGCAGATTTTTCGCGGTGCATTGGATGTAAGAGCAACAAAAATTACTGAAAATATGAAACTTGCAGCTTCACATGCTTTGGCCGCTCTGGCAAAGGAGCCGGTTCCAAAACATGTAAAACAGATACATCACAGAGAAAATATGGAGTTTGGGCACGAGTATATTATTCCCTCGCCTTTTGACAGACGGGTTTTGGTGTATGTCGCTTCCGCGGTTGCCAAAGCAGCGATACAAGACGGTGTTGCCCGTGTAAAGGATTTTGACACTGATGCGTATAAAATAAAACTGCAAAGATTAGCGGATCATTTAGACGGTAAAATTTAAGCAGCCGTTTTCGGAACCCGTACTTCAGTCATAAGTATCTACACAACTCAAAAAAGCAAAGAAAGCGGAATAGATATTGCATAAGATTTTAAAAAACAAGAGAGTTTATGCAATGGAAGAGCGTTTAAAAAAAAAGATATATGAGACTGGTAAAAAGTCATATGAATCATAAACAACACAGTACCAATGGATTAAACCTGCTACAAAAGACTGAAGGATTTTCACAAGCACAAAGTGCTTGGAGATTTTACAATAATGAGCATGTAGATATAGAGTCACTCAATGAGCCAATGCTTACAAGAGGGATTAAAACTATTAATAAAAGCAGTGATGAATATATACTTGTAGCCCATGACTGGTCACTCATAAATTATAAAAACCATACGGCAAAAACAGATTGTATACGAAAACGCAGAAGCAATGTAAATAATGCTTCATCAAGAGGATATGAGTTGCAAAGTTCCCTTGCAATTGAGAGCAGCAGCGGCAAACCAATCCTTCCCTTGGTACAGAACCTAAAGACACAAGATAAAGTGCTCTCAAGCTATAATCCTACAATGAAGAGTCATCTTACCCATCTCGGTGAATTAACACAAAGAATAGCTTATATCAATCAATCCCTCAACATACAAAAGAAAATTGTACATGTAATTGACAGAGAAGCAGACAGTGCGGGGTTTTTCAGAGGACTGCAAAAAGAGGATTTATATATAGTACGAGCATTAGACAATGTCAAAGTCAGGTATGAAGATGAAGATATTACCCAAAAAGAGTTGTCCAAAAAAATGGATAAAGGCAAATATGTAAAAACTATACAGTATCAAAATAAAAAAGTAAAAATTTATGTTAATACGGTAGATATACTTATAACAAGAGACAGCTATCAAAAGACAGATACGCCACAAGGTAAAACAATAAAACAAAAAGTAAAAGGCAAGCCAATAAAAAACAGATTTATAGTCCAAAGACTCATAGATGAGAAGAACAATACAGTTGCTACCTGGCTTCTGTTAAGCAATCTTCCAAAAGATGTTGATATAACAAGGATAGGATTGTGGTATTATTACAGATGGAATATAGAAACGTATTTTAAACTGTTAAAAAGCTCAGGGTTTAATTTGGAAAAATGGCAGCAAGAGAGTGCACAGGCTATATTTAAACGCTTGTTTGTTGCCTCTTATGCCTGTTTGCTTGTATGGGAAATTGAACATACAAATAGTAAAAACATGCTGGCAATTAGAAAGTTTTTAGTTCGATTAAGCGGGAGATTGGTAGCAAGAAAGAAGATATCTACCTCTCCGGCTCTGTTAGCAGGTTTATGGAACTTCTTCTCTGCTATGGATATGCTTGAACTTTATGATATTGAAGAACTCCATAGCATTAAAAAAGAACTCAATGACTTTATGCAGATGGAGTTTTAAGTTGTGTAGATACTTATGACTTCAGTGCGGGCTGTTACAGTAATTTATAAAATTTTTTGAGACCTTTTTTTGCCTTGTAGTCAAGTTTATAAGAGATAAGCTGCAGATACTCAAGTATATCAGCGGGGGCAACATTTGTCTTTTTTGATGCTTTTTGCAGGAGGTACTGCGGAATTTTTATCTCTCTTTTGAGGAATGCTTTTTCTATCTTTTTGTACTGCTTTTGATTTTTGTGATAACATAAAAGCGCAAAAACAAAAGGCAAATGATACTTTTCATTCCACAGTTGCGCCAAATCAATATAGTTATTATTTACAAGCGCATAACGCAATGCTTTGTCTCCTATGAGCACTTCGCCCTTTACATGTAAGAGCTCTGCCAAAAGATTGGATGAAGCAGATTCAATATCTGTTTTATTCTGTACCGAAGGAATAACAATAACGCTTCTGACCTCTTCTTTTGCAATGATTCCAAGGTTTACATGTTTGCTTTTTTTTGCTTTGATACTTGAGATAAATGCGGCATCAACACGTCTGTTTAAAAAAGCATCGTTTATTTTTGCCGGAACATTTTTTTTGTATTCCATCTGTAGCTTTTGCTGTGTGCTTCGTGTAAATCGCTTCATAAATACATGAAAAGGCAAGAGATTGAGGTATTCTATTTTTCCAAAAATCATGCGTAATTATACATCACTTAACTTATCTTAGATATAATTAGAGTAATTTAAGATGAGGATGTTGTTTTGGTAAGAGTAGAATTTTTAGGACCGATACAAAAAGAGGCGTTGGAATTAGAAATAGCCAATCTCAATGAACTGGCAGCAATTTTGCAAAAAGACGAAGAGGTAAAAGAGTGGCTTGACAATTGTGCGGTGGCAGTGAATGACAATCTTGTGACCTCTTTGGAGTGTGAGCTTAAAAACGGAGATAAAATCTCTTTGCTTCCTCCTGTTTGCGGAGGCTGAGATTTGTTGCAACTATATAACAATTCACTGGATGTGCCGAAAATCCTGCAGGAATGGTATGAAGAAGAGGCGAAAAGCAACTATGGCGCATATATCCCTTTTGTCGGAACGGTACGCAGCGAAGACGGCATTGAAGGACTGAGTTTTGATATCTATGAACCGATTTTGGAAGCATGGTTTAAAAACTGGCAGAAAAAAGCAGAAGAAAAAGGTGCTGTGGTCAAAATGGCGCACTCCCGCGGAGATGTAATGCTGCATGAATCTTCATATATTGCCGCAGTCTTTTCACCAAAAAGACGGGTGGCGCTGGAACTTATAGACGAATTTGTAGAAGATTTCAAAGCATCCGCGCCGATATGGAAATATGATTTGAAAAACGGACAGAGAGTCTATGCAAAAGACCGCTCAACCGCAATAAAAGGCAGCGGAATTTTAGGAGCAAAACAATGAGTATAACAGGAACTGATTTTATCTCTTTTGAGACAAGCCAAAATATGCTGGAGCTTTTACAGGTAAACAACCACAGGTATGAAAGAGTGCCTTTAAGCGATGCGTTAGGCCGTGTGTTGGCAGAGGACATTGTGGCCGAATTTAATGATCCGCAGTTTCCTACCGCTTCCATGGACGGGTATGCGGTGCGTCATGAAGATTTGCAAAACGGCATGCTGGCTGTTCTCGGTGACAACCCTGCGGGACATGATGAGATACGGGTACTGTCTGCAGGGGAATCTATTAAAACATTTACAGGTTCGATGATGCCGCAGGGAAGTGATACGCTGATTCAGATAGAGAATGTCAGCTACAGTGACGGCAAGATAATTATCAATGAACCGGTTGAAAAAGGCAATGCGGTGCGTCCGGTCGGTGAAGGATACGGAGCAGGGGATGTGCTTATTCAAAAAGGCACAAAAATAGGTTTTGCCCAAATCGGTGTAATGGCCGGACTCAATCAGGTGATGGTAAAAGTAGCCCTTCGCCCCCGTGTCGCAGTTATCGCAACCGGAAGCGAGATACTCGATCTGGGCGAAAATTCTGATAACCCTGCCCAGATAAGAAGTTCAAACAATTATACGCTTGCAGCACTTTTTGAGTCGGCCGGTGCAGAGGTCATACAGCTTGGAACTGCTCCCGATGACAGAGATACTATTATGAAAACGTTTGAGAATGCTTTGGAGTCTGCAGATATTTTGGTGAGTACCGGCGGAGTGAGTGTCGGTGATTATGACTTTGTAAAAGACATTATTCCCCGTTTGGGTGCAGAAGTGGTCTATAAAGGTGTCGGCATCAAGCCAGGGCGCCATATTATGGTTGCGCAGCGCGGGCACAAGTTTATTCTGGCGTTGCCGGGATTTGCCTACTCTTCAACAGTTACAGCGATTTTGTATGCACTGCCGCTGATTGCAAAAATGCTTGGCAAAAAAGTTCCGTATAAAACTGTTGCTGCAAAACTGCAGGAAGATTTTACAAAACGAAGCCGGTTTACAGAGTTTACCGCATGCAATATTGTGGTAGAGGATGGTGAGTATTTTGTGAATTTCAAAGGAAAGAAAGTAGGAAGTTCTGCCATTTTGACAAATATGCTTCATGAGAGTGCATTAATGATTACAGGCGAAGATGACAAGTTCCTGGAAGCGGGAACATCTGTGAATGTTATTTTACTGGATACTTTTTAATGAAAGCGCTGAGTATAGACAATCAGACACTGGTGGTTGAAGAGATTGATATTACCATGGCTGCAAATACCGTATATACTTTTTTCAGTTCAATTTTAATTGACGAACTGGCAGGTCTGAAAGAACATGTAATATATACAGATGCAAATGCCCTGAGTGAAAAGAAAAAACCCTATTTCATAGGAGAACAGCTTCTTTTGGGGGATGCCCTGATCTTGGGCAGAGACGGTTTTGACGATGTTGATGCCAAAATTGCAAAAGAGGAACTGCATTCTTTAATCAATCCCGAGGTAAATGCATTTTACACAGAAGTACTGGATGTGCTGGCCGATACAGACATAAATCTCTACAAAACATTCACGGTGGAAAAAAACGGCGAAAAAATTGCGCTCAACACCGAATGGGTGCTTTATACATTTAATATTGCCGACGAGAGAACAAAAGAGTATTTTATCAATGAATTGAAAAAAGCGGTTGCAGCGAAAAACAATGTTGCAGAATATATGCAAAAAATGGCACAGCTTGCCATGAATGTCGCAGCATAACCCACTGTTTCCGGAATCCGTACTTTAGTGCGGACCCTGTGGCATGGCAGATTGTCAATGCAGTGCTAACACCAGCCGGCACTGAAGTCATAAGTATCTACACAACTCAAAAAAGCAAAGAAAGCGGAATAGATATTGCATAAGATTTTAAAAAACAAGAGAGTTTATGCAATGGAAGAGCGTTTAAAAAAAAAGATATATGAGACTGGTAAAAAGTCATATGAATCATAAACAACACAGTACCAATGGATTAAACCTGCTACAAAAGACTGAAGGATTTTCACAAGCACAAAGTGCTTGGAGATTTTACAATAATGAGCATGTAGATATAGAGTCACTCAATGAGCCAATGCTTACAAGAGGGATTAAAACTATTAATAAAAGCAGTGATGAATATATACTTGTAGCCCATGACTGGTCACTCATAAATTATAAAAACCATACGGCAAAAACAGATTGTATACGAAAACGCAGAAGCAATGTAAATAATGCTTCATCAAGAGGATATGAGTTGCAAAGTTCCCTTGCAATTGAGAGCAGCAGCGGCAAACCAATCCTTCCCTTGGTACAGAACCTAAAGACACAAGATAAAGTGCTCTCAAGCTATAATCCTACAATGAAGAGTCATCTTACCCATCTCGGTGAATTAACACAAAGAATAGCTTATATCAATCAATCCCTCAACATACAAAAGAAAATTGTACATGTAATTGACAGAGAAGCAGACAGTGCGGGGTTTTTCAGAGGACTGCAAAAAGAGGATTTATATATAGTACGAGCATTAGACAATGTCAAAGTCAGGTATGAAGATGAAGATATTACCCAAAAAGAGTTGTCCAAAAAAATGGATAAAGGCAAATATGTAAAAACTATACAGTATCAAAATAAAAAAGTAAAAATTTATGTTAATACGGTAGATATACTTATAACAAGAGACAGCTATCAAAAGACAGATACGCCACAAGGTAAAACAATAAAACAAAAAGTAAAAGGCAAGCCAATAAAAAACAGATTTATAGTCCAAAGACTCATAGATGAGAAGAACAATACAGTTGCTACCTGGCTTCTGTTAAGCAATCTTCCAAAAGATGTTGATATAACAAGGATAGGATTGTGGTATTATTACAGATGGAATATAGAAACGTATTTTAAACTGTTAAAAAGCTCAGGGTTTAATTTGGAAAAATGGCAGCAAGAGAGTGCACAGGCTATATTTAAACGCTTGTTTGTTGCCTCTTATGCCTGTTTGCTTGTATGGGAAATTGAACATACAAATAGTAAAAACATGCTGGCAATTAGAAAGTTTTTAGTTCGATTAAGCGGGAGATTGGTAGCAAGAAAGAAGATATCTACCTCTCCGGCTCTGTTAGCAGGTTTATGGAACTTCTTCTCTGCTATGGATATGCTTGAACTTTATGATATTGAAGAACTCCATAGCATTAAAAAAGAACTCAATGACTTTATGCAGATGGAGTTTTAAGTTGTGTAGATACTTATGACTTCAGTGCCGGCTTTGCGTCTTTTAAGACTTATTCCTGGGTTACAGAAAATATTTAATTTTCTCACAAGCCACGCTTTGGCGTCTAAAAAACGGGTTCCGATAAATACGTAACTTTTACTGCATTTTAATTATAAAAGTATTGTCAGCTTCTTCAACTTTAAACTTGTGTTTGCCGCAGAATTCATCATTCATATGGTTGACCATCTCCAATGACTTCATCAACGCCTCATCTTTTGACGCTATTTCCGTACTACTTTGAAGATTACTTCTTTTAAAACAGCCACATTCTCTCTCTACTATTATTTTAAACATATTCTCATCCTTGTTAAGTTTTTATGCAATAATATCACGTACAACTTGTTCTACTCTTATTCATATATACAATGCAATTTTTACATTTTCATCTAAGATATGCTGCTCCTTGGTTGGGATTGGTATTATAATACTTTGAAACTTTTTCTATAGCCTGGGTTTTAATTTCCAAGACACACAGCCCGCACTGAAGTACGGGTTCCGGTAAAACTGTTGATTGTATGGCATTGACACTGAAACATAAATTTTAAAGGAAATAACTTCAGAACCGCTCAATGCAGTTAAGTTAAGCGGCTTTTTTAAAACCACTCCTTCATACAATTTAGACTTTTGCACCCTAACAGTCGACACTAAAGTCATAAGTATCTACACAACTTAAAACTCCATCTGCATAAAGTCATTGAGTTCTTTTTTAATGCTATGGAGTTCTTCAATATCATAAAGTTCAAGCATATCCATAGCAGAGAAGAAGTTCCATAAACCTGCTAACAGAGCCGGAGAGGTAGATATCTTCTTTCTTGCTACCAATCTCCCGCTTAATCGAACTAAAAACTTTCTAATTGCCAGCATGTTTTTACTATTTGTATGTTCAATTTCCCATACAAGCAAACAGGCATAAGAGGCAACAAACAAGCGTTTAAATATAGCCTGTGCACTCTCTTGCTGCCATTTTTCCAAATTAAACCCTGAGCTTTTTAACAGTTTAAAATACGTTTCTATATTCCATCTGTAATAATACCACAATCCTATCCTTGTTATATCAACATCTTTTGGAAGATTGCTTAACAGAAGCCAGGTAGCAACTGTATTGTTCTTCTCATCTATGAGTCTTTGGACTATAAATCTGTTTTTTATTGGCTTGCCTTTTACTTTTTGTTTTATTGTTTTACCTTGTGGCGTATCTGTCTTTTGATAGCTGTCTCTTGTTATAAGTATATCTACCGTATTAACATAAATTTTTACTTTTTTATTTTGATACTGTATAGTTTTTACATATTTGCCTTTATCCATTTTTTTGGACAACTCTTTTTGGGTAATATCTTCATCTTCATACCTGACTTTGACATTGTCTAATGCTCGTACTATATATAAATCCTCTTTTTGCAGTCCTCTGAAAAACCCCGCACTGTCTGCTTCTCTGTCAATTACATGTACAATTTTCTTTTGTATGTTGAGGGATTGATTGATATAAGCTATTCTTTGTGTTAATTCACCGAGATGGGTAAGATGACTCTTCATTGTAGGATTATAGCTTGAGAGCACTTTATCTTGTGTCTTTAGGTTCTGTACCAAGGGAAGGATTGGTTTGCCGCTGCTGCTCTCAATTGCAAGGGAACTTTGCAACTCATATCCTCTTGATGAAGCATTATTTACATTGCTTCTGCGTTTTCGTATACAATCTGTTTTTGCCGTATGGTTTTTATAATTTATGAGTGACCAGTCATGGGCTACAAGTATATATTCATCACTGCTTTTATTAATAGTTTTAATCCCTCTTGTAAGCATTGGCTCATTGAGTGACTCTATATCTACATGCTCATTATTGTAAAATCTCCAAGCACTTTGTGCTTGTGAAAATCCTTCAGTCTTTTGTAGCAGGTTTAATCCATTGGTACTGTGTTGTTTATGATTCATATGACTTTTTACCAGTCTCATATATCTTTTTTTTTAAACGCTCTTCCATTGCATAAACTCTCTTGTTTTTTAAAATCTTATGCAATATCTATTCCGCTTTCTTTGCTTTTTTGAGTTGTGTAGATACTTATGACTAAAGTACCGATTCCGATTTAGCGGCTTTTCGGAACCCGTACTTCAGTGCGGGCTTTGTGTTTTGTCAGGTTACACTATAGCGTACAAACCCAAGTTCTTTGGAAACATCAAGTTTTTTCTTAACCGGATTATTTAAAGAAGAGTGAAGAATAAATGCTATAATGTCACCATATTAATACAACGGAATTACCATGAAAAAAGAGACAAGCCCTTACCTGGAACTGGGCAAAATGAATACCCTGCGTGTCGACAGAGACACAACACCCGGCCTGTACCTTATGGCTGAGGACGGCAATGATGTCCTTCTTCCCGGACAGTATGTCACAGATGATATGTGCGAAAATGCTCTTGTAGATGTTTTTTTATACACAGATTCTGAAGACAGACTGGTAGCCACTACCGACAGACCCCTTGCAATGCTGGATGATTTTGCACTCCTGGAAGTCGTGGATGTGGCTCCTTTCGGTGCTTTTATGAACTGGGGACTGCCAAAAGATTTACTTGTCCCTAAGATGTTTCAAAAAACACCTTTTGAAATCGGCGAAAAAAGATTTATTCGCATCATATATGACGAACGGACACACAGACTCGTCGGCACAGAAAAACTCGGTGATTTTTTTGATCGCAAAGTCAAAGACCTTGCACAGAACAAAGAGGCAGAAATATTAGTCATTTCCAAAACGCCGCTTGGCTTTAAATGTATTGTCAACGGTAAATATGAAGGACTGATATATCACAATGAAATATTTGAAGAGATAAAACTGGGAGACAAAAAGACTGCCTATGTCAAAACAGTGCGCAAAGACGGCAATATCGACCTTACACTCCGGCGTCCCGGCAGTAAAAAAGACGGCTCCTCTGCCCAAAAAGTTCTCAACCTGTTAGAACAGAACATGGGTATTATGCCTTATAATTACAAAAGTGATGCCGAGCTGATTAAAAATGTATTTGGTCTGAGTAAAAAAGAGTTCAAACGCTCTTTGACACAACTTCAGGATGACGGAAAAATTACGGTCAAAGATACCGGTATATATCTCAAGGCAAAGTAATGGCAAGAAAGAAACAAACACATGATTTAAGTAAAAAAAATGTAGAATATATACAGGACAATATCTTTTACAAAGTTTTACGTTTTAATCCTTCAAATATGACAGTGGATGTAATAAAGATAGAAAAGAATGAAAAAACGAATATTGAAATGCCTTTTGCACATTTGCCCAAAGCAGTAAAAAAGAGTATAAAGCCCAATTAATGCTGGGCTCTATGGACGCATATCCATAATGAATCATGTTAAAGATATACAAGGAGAATCGCAAGTAAGATTATATACTTAAATTGTTACAATAGTGTTAACAAAACTTGAAAAAGGAGTAAAAATATGAAAAAATGCAATACACTGCAGGAAGTAAGAGACGAGGTGGATATTATTGACAAAAAACTTGTTGAACTGATATCTGAGCGCAGCCATTTAATTCGTCAGGCAGCCGGTTTCAAAGAGAGTGTGGCAGAGGTAAAAGCCCAGGACAGGATTGATGATATTATGCAGAAAGTAAGAAAAAAGGCGATTGAGCTCAATGTCAATCCGAATATGATCTCTGAACTCTTTAAGATAATGATTGATGAAATGGTTGAAACGGAAATAAGTGAGTTAAGAAACGCCGGGAATTTTTAAAATTAAAAAGAGGCCGAGACCTCTTTTGCCTATTTGTATCTGTAGGTGATACGCCCTTTGTCCAAAGAGTATGGTGTCAACTCAAGTTTCACTTTGTCTCCTGGAAGTATTTTAATATAGTGCATACGCATTTTACCTGCGATATGACACAGTATAACATGTCCGTTTTCTAATTCAACACGAAAAGTTGCGTTCGGCAAAGCCTCTATAATCTTGCCGTCAACTTCAATAACATCTGCTTTAGCCATTTTAGTCCTTTATAAAGAAATTTCTTACTTTAACTCTCACGCAAGAGATAAAATTTCAGCTTTACCGTCAACAACTGCGACAGTGTGCTCATAGTGAGAACCGCGTAAACCGTCGGTACTGACAACATCCCACCCGTTATCCAAGATAACAGGTTTTGGCTCTTTTTGACATATCATAGGTTCCAGACAAAAAACCATTCCGTTTTTTATTTTCGGTCCGGATTTCGCATTTCCGCCCGCCAAATAATTAGGAATTTCAGGTTCTTCATGAGGTTTTCTTCCTATTCCGTGCCCACAAAAATTACGTAAAGGAACAAAACCGCGCTCCAATATGAACTGTTCCATTAAATAGGAAAGTTCTTTAAAGCGCATTCCTTCTTTGATATTTTCAATAGCATAATACAAAGTATCTTTTGCACAGGCTATTAAATCTTCATCTTCTTTGCTGATTTCTCCGACACCCATACTTATTGCGGCATCACCGAACCAGCCATCAAGTTCTGTTCCAATATCATACCCTATAACATCTCCTTCCTGGAGTTTGTAGTCACTTGGAATGCCATGAATAATAACTTCATTGAGTGAGGTGCATACCGCATTTGGGAAGCCGTACAATCCTTTAAAAGAGGGTTTTGCACCATGAGAGCGAATATAATCCTCTGCCATGGCATCCATCTCTTTTAAACTCATACCGACTTTGGTATTTTTACGAAGAAGATCTAATGTGCCGCCGACAATTTTGTTGGCGGCACGAAGTTTTTCAATTTCTTGAGGTTTTCTAAGCGCAATAGCCATTGCTACAGACCAACTGCACTGAGAGTTTCATATTTACTCATGTATATCTGAGCTTCAATTTTTCTCATTGTGTCAAGAGCAACCTGCACAACGATCAGCACGGCAGTACCGCCAAAGAAGAACGGTACCCCCATCCCTTTTATAATCATAAAAGGCAGAGTCGCAACGAGTCCAAGATAGAGTGCTCCGGTAAATGTCAATCTGCTTGCCGTTTCATTCAAGAACTCTCTCGTAGCATCACCGGTACGAATACCAGGAATAAACCCGCCTTGACGTTTGAGATTATCCGCAATATCTTTTGCGTTGAATGTGATTGAGGCATAAAAGAATGCAAAAAACACAACAAACACAAAGGTCAAAAAGTTAAAAAAGTAACTGTTTGGATTCAGATAATCCGCAATAGCCTGAATAGCCGGATTTGTACTGCTTGAAAGCACAGTCATCGGAAACATTAAAATTGCCGAGGCAAAGATAACCGGGATAACACCCGCCAGATTCACTTTAATAGGAATATAGTTCATTACACGTTTGTTTTGGTTTTGCATCATCGTCTTTTTCGCATAGGTTATAGGCACACGACGCTCACCAAGCTCAACATAAATGATAATTCCTACCGTTGTCAGAATCAAAGCAAGAATTGCTATGACAATAATAAAACTCATTGCACCGGTATTTACCATTTCGATTGTTTGACCAATTGCTCTTGGAATTGCCGAAACAATACCTGCGAAGATAATAAGAGAGATACCATTACCGATTCCGCTTTGTGTAATCTGCTCACCAATCCACATTAAAAGCATTGTACCTGCAAGCATTGAAACAGCAGAAAGCATGATAAATGTAGTGTGATCGGCAAGAATTGCAGAGTTGCCCGTAGGTCCGGTTAAGCTTTGCAGTCCTACACTGACACCGACAGCCTGAATTAATGTTATAACGATAGTCGCATAACGAATAATCTGCATATATTTCACCATACCGTCACGCTCTTTTTTCATTTGACCAAGTGTCGGAAATGTTGCAGCTAAAAGCTCCATAATAATTGAGGCGGTGATATAAGGCATAATGCCGAGTGAAATAATAGAGAGTCTCTGTACAGCATTTCCGCTGAACATGTTAAACAATCCCAATGCGTCTGATTGATGTGAGTCGAAGAAAGAAGCAATAACAGCTGTATCTACGCCGGGAACCGGCACATAGGCCAGTAGGCGGTAGATAAATAAAAAACCGATAGTAATAAGTATCTTATTTACTAGATTTTTATTCACAACTAGTTACCTGTTGTTGTAACGTTTTCGTCTTTAATTTTCGATGCCAAATCTTTTGCTTTGGCACCTACTAGTTTAATTTTAGTCACTGAAGAAGCAACCTTGTGAACTGAACGGATTGATTCCATTGTAATTTCACCAAGTTCTGCTACAGCTTTGATTTTTTCAACGTTTATCACATACGGTTTGATCACTTTCGAGTGAAAACCGATTTTTGGCAAACGTTTTGCAAGTGGCTGTTGCCCACCTTCAAAGTTTCTTTTTCTTTTGTAACCTGAACGAGATTTCTGACCTTTTTGACCACGAGCGGCAGTCTTACCAGTACCAGAACCTTGACCACGCCCAACACGTTTGCGAGAATGTGTTGAACCCGGAGCAGGTTGTAAATTTTCAATACCCATTTTCCTATCCTTTTATACGAGAAAGTGCTTCAATTGTAGCACGTACCAGTGTGTTTGGATTGTTTGAACCGATTGACTTTGTAAGGATATCTTTAATCCCTGCAAGTTCAAGAACAGGTCTCGCTGCTCCACCGGCAATAACACCGGTACCTTCTGATGCCGGCTTTAATAAAACACGACTGGCATTGTACTTATGCTCAATGTCATGTGCTATTGTAGAACCTTTTATCTTAACAGTTGTTAAATTTTTAAAAGCATTGTCTACAGCTTTACGTATAGCATCAGGAACCTCTTTTGCTTTACCAACACCATAACCTACAGTACCGTTTTTGTCACCAACAACGATAAGTGCAGTAAAACGAAAACGTCTACCACCCTTAACAACTTTTGTTACACGACCAATATTTACTATTGATTCTTCAAAATCATCTCTATTGATTTCCATCTGTGCTCCTAGAACTTGATTTCGTTTGCACGAATTGCGTCACCAAATGCAGCAATTACGCCGTGATATTGGTAACCATTACGGTCAAATACAATCTCAGAGATGTTTGCTTCTTTGAGTTTGGCAGCAAATGCCTCACCAAGTGCAGCAGCACCTTCTTTATTAGCTTTGTGACCAGTAGCCTTTGAGTGTAGTGAACAAATTGTTGTTGCAGTTGCATCATCAATTGCCTGTACACTTAAGTAACGGTTTGATTTAAATACAGAAACACGAGGAAGTTCAGCACTACCAGATATTTTTGCACGGATACGACGCTTACGTTTTAAACGATTCGCAATTTTGCTTTTTAATACTTTAGCATTCATCTATCTTCCTCCCTTATTTCTTAGCAGTTTTACCGGCTTTACGCACGATATGCTCATCTATGTATTTAACACCTTTACCTTTGTAAGGCTCTGGTGGACGGAATGATCTGATCTCTGCAGCTGCCTGACCCAACATTTGTTTGTCATGGCTTTTAAGAGTTATCACATTCTTTTCAACGCTTGCTTCCAAACCTTCAGGTAACTCATAATTGATATCATGAGAGAAACCAAGCTGAAGATTTAAAACTTTTCCTTTAACGGCTGCTCTGTAACCAACACCGTTAATTTCAAGTTTTTTCTCATAGCCGGTAGTCAAACCTGTTACGATATTTTGGGCCAATGCTCTGAAAGTTCCCCAGAAAGCTCTATGCTCACGAGAGTCTGAAAGATTTTTAAAAGTTAAAGTGTTTCCTTCTACTTCGAAAGTCACATAACCTTTAGTATCTAAATCAACACTGTTTTTGCCTTTAGCAAAAGTTATAACATTTCCATTTGTAGTAACAGTAATGTCACTGGCAAATTCTACAGGATTTTTTCCAATTCTTGACATGCTATACTCCTACCATACCGTACACATAACTTCACCACCAATGCCAAGCTCATATGCTTTGTCATTTGGTAGTACGCCATGTGATGTACTTACAATAATAGTTCCGTAACCATTTTTGAAACGTTTAATATCTTCTTTACCTTTATAAACACGACGTCCAGGCTTTGAAACTCTTTTCATTTCATTGATTACAGATTTTCCATCTTCACCGTACTTCAGTACAACTTTGATAGTTTTTTTCACACCGTCTTCGATTACATTACAAGACTCAATGTAACCTTTGTCTACTAAGATATTTGCTACTGCTTCTACACTTTTAGAGTGTACCAAAGTAGTAACCGGTAATCTTCTCATACCGGCATTACGAATACGTGTTAACGCATCTGATACTAAATCATTAATTGCCATTTATATTTTCCTTTTATGTAGTTACTCACGTTGTCGGAAGTATACCCTCAAGGGGCACCTAGATTCCGCCAACTACGCTAACGCTGAGTTCTCTTCGGCAGAGAGCCCACGTGCAGTAATCCGCACTTATAGTTAACTTCCAGTAACTGCTGACTGCTAGCAGTTTCCTCTTGGCTTACCAAGAAGACTTTCTAACACCTGGTATTAAACCTTCATTTGCCATTTTTCTAAAACAGATACGACAAATTCCAAAATCTCTCAGTACAGAGTGTGGACGACCACAAATCTGACAACGTGTATAACCACGTACCTTAAATTTTGGAGTACGTTTTGCTTTAGCTATCATTGACTTCTTAGCCATTAGTTGCTCCCTTTACTAAAAGGCATTCCCATTTTCTCTAAAAGAGTAAATGCCGCCTTGTCTGAATCTGCAGATGTTACTATTGTAATATTCATACCATGAATCTGCATGATTGAATCATAGCTGATTTCAGGGAAAATAAGTTGTTCCTGAAGACCGAAGTTATAGTTACCGCGACCGTCAAAACCATTTCTCGGAACACCACGGAAATCTTTCACACGAGGAAGTGCGATAGAAACAAGGCGATCGAAGAAGTTATACATATTTTCACCACGAAGTGTTACACGAACACCTACAGGCATACCTTCACGTACTTTAAAACCTGCAACAGATTTCTTCGCAATCACAGTAGAAGCTTTTTGACCGGCTATAGTAGTGATAGTATCTTCAATATTTTTAATGAGTTTGTTATCTTTCATAGCAAAACCTGCACCGACAGAGATAACAATTTTGTCAAATTCAGGAATCTGCATTACATTTTTAATATCTAAAGCTGCTTGAATTTCCGGCTTAAGCGCTAAATATTTTTCTTTTAAACGAGCCATCTATTATGCCTCCACTTTGCGTACGTTTGAAACATCGATTGGCATCTCTTTTTTGATATGCCCGCCTTTTGTATTCTCTTCAGTTGGTTTAACAGCTTTTTTCGCTATTTTACAACCCTCAACGATTACTTTGTTTTTCTTAGGAAATACCGCAAGTACAGCTGCTTTTGTACCTTTGTCATCTCCAGCGATAATTTCTACAATATCGCCTTTTTTAAACTTAAATTTTGCCATTACACAACCTCCGGAGCAAGAGATACAATTTTCATGAATCCTGCGTAACGTACTTCACGACCGATTGGTCCAAAGATACGAGTACCGATTGGTTCTCTCTTGTCATCAAGTATAACTGCCGCATTGTCATCAAAACGGATTAAAGAACCGTTTTCACGTTGGACTTCTTTATGCGTTCTAACAACAACAGCTTTTACAACTTTACCTTTTTTAACTTTGGCAGTCGGGATCGCTTTTTTTACAGAAGCAACGATAACGTCACCCACTGATGCATAACGACGCTTGGAACCGCCAAGTACCTTAATACACATAATCTCTTTAGCACCTGTATTATCAGCTACATTTAAACGAGTAAAACCTTGTATCATACTACTACGCTCCTTTTACAACTGATTTAAGTCTAAAAGATTTAGTCTTAGAAAGCGGACGACACTCGATTGCAATAATCTCGTCTCCGACTTTTACTTCATTACGCTCATCATGTACCAGGTACTTTTTGAAACGTTTTACAACTTTATGATAACGAGGATGCATTACACGACGTTCAACAAGTACAGTGACTGTTTTATCGCCTGCAATTTTAATTACGTTACCTTGAATTTCACGCTTATTAGCCATCGCCCGCCCCTACTTTGCTACTGCAGCAAGTGCAGTATTGATTCTAGCAATATCTTTTTTAGCAACACGAAGTTCGCTAGTATTTTGTAATTGCATCATTTTTTGTTTAATTTTTAAAGTAAACAGTTCTGTCTTTTTCTCTTTGAGCATCGCCTGAAGCTCTGCTGCATTTTTATCTGCTAAATCAGAATATTTCATTGTTCATCTCCGCAGTAACAATTTTACATTTGAATGGAAGTTTGTGCATAGCAAGAGTTAATGCTTCGCGAGCAAGCTCTTCCGGTACACCACCCATTTCAAAGATTATACGACCTGGTTTAATGTTCATTACCCACTGATCAACAGCACCCTTACCTTTACCCATACGAGTTTCAAGAGGTTTTGCAGTTAACGGCTTGGCAGGGAACACACGAATCCAAATCTTACCTTGTCTTTTAATGTGACGTGTTGCAGAAATACGAGCCGACTCAATCTGACGAGAGTTAATACGACCGGCTTCTACCGCTTTGAATGCGATGTCACCAAAAGATAATTTATAACCAGAACGAGCGTAACCGCGGTTACGTCCTTTCATCACTTTACGATATTTTGTTCTTTTTGGCATTAACATGATTATTCAGCCTTTTCACTATTTTCACGTCTGGCTGGTTTTCTGCCACGACGCTCTTTTTTCTCTTCTTTCGCTTCTGCAGGAATACCTTTAGTCAGTACTTCCCCTTTGAAGATCCATACTTTAACACCGATAATACCGTATGTTGTATGTGCCTCGGCAAAACCGTAATCAATTTTTGCACGAAGAGTATGAAGAGGAACACGTCCTTCCAAATACCATTCAGTTCTTGCCATTTCAGCACCGCCTAAACGACCTGCAACTGCAACTTTGATACCTTTTGCACCAGAACGCTGCGCACCCTGCATAACTTTTTTCATAGCTCTACGAAATGCAACACGACGTTCTAACTGAGTCGCAACATTTTCAGCAACCAATTGTGCCGAAGTCTGTGCTTTTTTCTCTTCTTTGATATTGATAGAGATTGACTTACCAACTAACTTTTGAACAGCAGTTTTAAGTTTTTCGATATCAGCACCTTTCTTCCCGATAATGATACCAGGACGAGCAGCAACGATAGTTACACGAAGTCTTTTCACTGTTCTTTCAATGATGATGTTGGAAACACCAGCATAGTAAAGCTCTTTTTTCAAATATGTTCTTATCTTGTGATCTTCACCCAAAGCAGCAGGAGCTGTTTTAAAGTTAGGAAACCATCTTGATTCCCAGTTACGGTTGATTCCAAGACGTAAACCAATAGGATTAACTTTTTGACCCATACTATTTACCCTCTACTTCTACTAAGATATGTGCTGTTGGTTTACGAATACCAGACGCCATACCACGAGCACGTGGACGGAAACGTTTAAGTACTGGACCATTGTCAACACGACATGATGTAATTACACAATCTTCAGCTTCACTACCGCTGTTCGCAACTGCTGACGCAATTACTTTAGAGATAATTTTTGCCGCCTTGTTTGGAGTGAATTCTAAAGCTGCCATTGCCTCTTCAGCATTCATACCCTGCACTTCACGTGCAATAAGACGAGATTTGATAGGTGATACACGGATAAATTTTAGTAATGCTCTAGCCATGACTACCCCTTCTTCTGAACAGAGCCCTTGTGGCCCTTGAATGTACGAGTTGGTGCAAATTCACCAAGTTTATAACCAATATGGTTCTCTGTAACATATACAGGAACGAACTGGCGACCATTGTGAACATTTATTGTCAAACCAACCATGTCAGGAAGAATCATAGATCTTCTTGACCATGTCTTAATAGGTTTTTTCTTCGCTTCGGCTTTCATAGCCTCCACTTTTTTCATTAAATGATCATCTACGAATGGACCTTTTTTTACTGAACGAGCCATTATTAACCTACCCTTTTAGCATTTGGTTTACGGCGAGTAATAATTAACTTATCACTAGCTTTCTTACGACGAGTTTTAGCACCCTTCGTTGGTTTACCCCAAGGAGTAACCGGATGACGACCTGAGTTCGTTTTACCTTCACCACCACCATGCGGGTGATCAATCGGGTTCATCGCAGAACCACGAGTCTGTGGACGAATACCAAGGTGACGCTGACGACCGGCTTTTGCTATAACAATGTTAGCAAATTCTTCATTTCCAACAATTCCTACAGTAGCTAAACACTCACCAAGCACTAAACGCATTTCTGATGAAGGCATACGTAAAGATACATATTTGCCGTCACGACCCATAATCTGAGCTGAAGTTCCGGCTGAACGAACCATTTGTCCGCCTTTGCCAACTTTTAACTCAACATTATGAACAAGTGTACCGACAGGAATGTTTTTGAGTTTCATCGTGTTACCCGGTTTAACATCCAAACCAGACTCTGCAGCTTCAACTGTATCGCCAACATTTAAACCTTTTGGTTGCAAGATGTATCTTTTTTCACCGTCTGCATATGTAATTAATGCGATACGACAGTTACGGTACGGATCATACTCAATAGTAGAGACTGTACCCGGTACACCAAACTTGTTTCTTTTAAAATCAATAATACGGTAAAGCTTTTTCGCCCCAGCCTGTTTGTGACGAGAAGTGATACGACCATTGTTGTTACGACCGGCAGTTGTCGGAAGTTTTACAAGTAATGAACGGACACTCGCTTTAGCAGTGATATCTGAACTGTCTACATTCGTATAAAAACGACGAGACGGAGTTATCGGTCTATAAGTTTTAATTGCCATCTTATACCGCCAAACTTTCTATTTGTGCACCTTCAGGGAGAGTAACATAGAACTTTTTAAAGTCATTTTGTTTCCCCTGTACACCACGGAAACGTTTTACTTTTCCGCTTTGATTCAGAGAGTTGATTTTTGTTGGAATTATTCCGAAATACTCTCTAAACACCTCTTTAAGACCTGTTTTAGTCATACGTGGTGATGTTTGAACAACTATAACACCATCTTCTTGTAAACCCAAAGTCTTTTCTGTATATAAAATAGATTTAATATCTGTAATATCAGCCATTACTTAGCCTCACTTGTCAAAGTTTCCCATACAGCTTTTTCTATCACAATTGAGCGATAGTTGGCAGCTAAGTATGCGTTTAACTCATTAGATTCGATAACATATGTCTGGTGCAGATTTTCAAACGCCAAATATGTTTTTTCATCTAATAAAGATTTAACAAAAAGTGTATCTCTTTGACCTAAAGCTTTGAACATTGCTGCCGCATCTTTAGTTTTACCAGACTCAACAGAGATGCTGTCAACGATAAAAAGAGTACCATTTTGTGCATGCTCATTCAAAGCAAAGTTTAAAGCAAGTTTTTTCTGCTTTTTGTTTACTTTTAAATCGTAGTTGCGGTTGTTTTGAGAACCAAAAGCTTTACCACCGCCTACGAATATAGGAGAACGACGAGAACCCGCACGGGCACGACCGCCACCTTTTTGAGCCCATGGTTTTTTACCACCACCGCGTACTTCACTTCTACCCTTAGTTGTCGCTGTGTTTGCACGTTGTGCAGCCTGAGCAGACTTTACATAAAGGTAAAGGTTATGAGGGTTAATTCCAGAGAAAGACTCTGGCAATGCTAACTCAGATGCTTTTTCCATTTTTTCATTTAAAACGATTGCGCTCATTATTTAGCTACCTTTACACGACCTAAAGAACCGTTAGCACCTGAAACTGAACCTAAAACCGCAATGATTTTGTTTTCAGCATCGAAAGAAACGATTTCATTTTTCACACTGTTTTGTGTATTTCCGTATTGTCCAGGCATTTTTTTACCCTTCATTACACGACCTGGCCATTCAGCATTACCGATAGAACCTGTTCTACGACCAAATCTGTGACCGTGAGATGCAGGACCACCACCGAAATTCCAACGCTTCATTGCACCTGAAAAACCACGACCTTTTGTGTTGAAAGTAGTTTTAAGTACACTTGCCTCTGCAAGCGGAGCTAAATCCAAATCACCGGCTTCGGTATTTGTTACTTCTAATGTAACAAAACGGTTAAATTCAGTCGGAAGGTTGTATTTCTTCTGTTGACCTTCTATTGCTTTATTCATTTTTTTACCACTGTTATACGCGACAATAGCAGTACCTTCATTCACTTCACATACTTTCGCATCTAAAACTCTTAACAGAGTAACTGGTTTAGACGGAACTGTGATAGTACGGCTCATACCGATTTTTTCAACAATATATTCCACGATTACTCCTATTTGTCCATAGAGCGAACTTCAACGTCCACTTCCGGTGCAAGATCTAGTTTCATTAATGAATCCACTGTTTCCGGTGTTGCAGAAACGATGTCGATCATTCTTGCGTGCATACGAATCTCAAACTGCTCACGCGCTTTTTTGTTAACGTGAACTGATTTCAATACTGTATATTTACGAATTTTTGTTGGTAAAGGTATTGGACCACGAATTACGGCACCTGTACGCTTTACAGCCTCTACGATTGACGCTACTGATCTATCTAACACACGATGATCGTAAGCTTTCAATTTTAAACGAATTTTTTCCATGTTTTTCCTTCTAAAGAACTCGTTGGATCCTAGCCCAACTATTTTAAGGGAACGGAATTATACTCAAAGAGCTCTGAATATTCAAGGATTTAGGGTCCAAAAATCGTTTTTCTTTATAATTTATTTCCTTTTAATAAGGAAATGATACAATTGGATAGTTTAAAAATTGGAAATTTTATGGAAATACTACTCGAAGAATTTTATAAAACCGACTTACATGTAGAAAAATATATACAAAGAAAAGTTTTTATAGATGACAGATCATACCAAATCAGCGGTATCACCAAAAGCGGAAAAACCCGTTTGGTCAAAAACTATCTTTTATCTTTAAAAAAGAGTTCCTATCTTTATATCAACTGCAATGATGTACGCATAGAGAGCGAAAAACTCAATGCCGCGCTCCCCTCTTTTTGCAATATCAACAAAATTGACACACTTGTTTTGGATAACTACAATCCAACCATCAAATTCGTGAATGTTTCGCAGTTGGTCATTACAAGTGAAATTCCCTACAATTTTGACTTTTTGGAGCCTTTGACACTTTATCCGCTTGATTATGAAGAATTTTTGGCATATGAGCACAAATATGACTCAAGTGCGCTCAACCACTTTTTCCAACTCGGAGGACTTGCATCTATGCATACTGTAGCACCGGATGAGCGAGTAATTTATTTGCAAAATATTTTACAGTTCACCCTGAGCGAAATTGAATTTGACATATTGTGTTTATGTGCAAAATTCATGTCGCAGAAGCTCTCTGCCTATACATTATACGAAAGGCTTAAAAGTACGCGTAAAATTTCCAAAGACAGATTGTATGCATCTTTTGCTCTTTTGGCAGAAAAAAAGTATATTCATTTACTGGCAAAATATCAGCATACACGTGCAACAAAAAAGGTCTATCTGTGTGATACTTCTTTAAAAAGTGCCTTAAGCATTGAAAAAAACTTTGCAAAACTTTTTGAAAACATGGTCTATCTTGAACTGCTTAAATCATCTGCCGAATGTTATTATGAAGAAGGTATTGATTTTTATCTTCCCACAAACGATGAAATTATTCTTTGCAAACCTTTTGTGGATGAACGCAGACTCTTTAAGAAACTTGAAAGTATTGAAGCTTTTATATTCAGCTACGGAATTACCAAAATCACGGTCATAACCATGAACAAAGAGGGAAATATCGCGCATCCGCTCAGCAGTGTGGATATCATCCCTTTTGATATCTGGGCACTGGGAGATTAAAAAGTTGCAACAGCCGGCACTGAAGTCATAAGTATCTACACAACTCAAAAAAGCAAAGAAAGCGGAATAGATATTGCATAAGATTTTAAAAAACAAGAGAGTTTATGCAATGGAAGAGCGTTTAAAAAAAAAGATATATGAGACTGGTAAAAAGTCATATGAATCATAAACAACACAGTACCAATGGATTAAACCTGCTACAAAAGACTGAAGGATTTTCACAAGCACAAAGTGCTTGGAGATTTTACAATAATGAGCATGTAGATATAGAGTCACTCAATGAGCCAATGCTTACAAGAGGGATTAAAACTATTAATAAAAGCAGTGATGAATATATACTTGTAGCCCATGACTGGTCACTCATAAATTATAAAAACCATACGGCAAAAACAGATTGTATACGAAAACGCAGAAGCAATGTAAATAATGCTTCATCAAGAGGATATGAGTTGCAAAGTTCCCTTGCAATTGAGAGCAGCAGCGGCAAACCAATCCTTCCCTTGGTACAGAACCTAAAGACACAAGATAAAGTGCTCTCAAGCTATAATCCTACAATGAAGAGTCATCTTACCCATCTCGGTGAATTAACACAAAGAATAGCTTATATCAATCAATCCCTCAACATACAAAAGAAAATTGTACATGTAATTGACAGAGAAGCAGACAGTGCGGGGTTTTTCAGAGGACTGCAAAAAGAGGATTTATATATAGTACGAGCATTAGACAATGTCAAAGTCAGGTATGAAGATGAAGATATTACCCAAAAAGAGTTGTCCAAAAAAATGGATAAAGGCAAATATGTAAAAACTATACAGTATCAAAATAAAAAAGTAAAAATTTATGTTAATACGGTAGATATACTTATAACAAGAGACAGCTATCAAAAGACAGATACGCCACAAGGTAAAACAATAAAACAAAAAGTAAAAGGCAAGCCAATAAAAAACAGATTTATAGTCCAAAGACTCATAGATGAGAAGAACAATACAGTTGCTACCTGGCTTCTGTTAAGCAATCTTCCAAAAGATGTTGATATAACAAGGATAGGATTGTGGTATTATTACAGATGGAATATAGAAACGTATTTTAAACTGTTAAAAAGCTCAGGGTTTAATTTGGAAAAATGGCAGCAAGAGAGTGCACAGGCTATATTTAAACGCTTGTTTGTTGCCTCTTATGCCTGTTTGCTTGTATGGGAAATTGAACATACAAATAGTAAAAACATGCTGGCAATTAGAAAGTTTTTAGTTCGATTAAGCGGGAGATTGGTAGCAAGAAAGAAGATATCTACCTCTCCGGCTCTGTTAGCAGGTTTATGGAACTTCTTCTCTGCTATGGATATGCTTGAACTTTATGATATTGAAGAACTCCATAGCATTAAAAAAGAACTCAATGACTTTATGCAGATGGAGTTTTAAGTTGTGTAGATACTTATGACTGAAGTACCGGTTCCGGGAAGATTTCCGGCTTTTTCGGAACCCGTACTTCAGTGCGGGCCGGGAGTGGCTGGAGAATTGGCTGACTTTTGTTGGCAAAGCTGTACTTTATTAACTTCTTTCATTATAATACGTTATATAAAACAAACAGGAAAAGTTTATGCAATTACCTCAAGACGAATATGAAAAAGCAATGCTGGAGGCTTTTGTGAACAAACCGGAAAAAACATTCTGGTACCAACAGGCGTTTTCCAAATTTGATGTCAACGGGATTGACACGATGAAATGGGTTTGGAGCTGGTGGGCTTTTTTTGGCGGATGGGCCTTTTTGCTTTACAGAAAACAGTATGTCCCTGCACTTGTGCTTTTTGTGCTTTCCATATTGGCCACAGCCATACCCTTTGGCGGATTGCTTGTTGCCATACTTGCGGGCGGTTTTTCTACCTATTTTGTATACAAAGGCTATAAACAGAAAAAAGCCGAGATAGAAAATGCTATTGCGGATCCGCAAAAACGTATTGAGACAATGAAAGAAGTTGGCGGATACAATCAATGGGTTGTATGGGTCTATGTTCTCTTTGTTTGCCTCTTTTTCTTATATATTATTTCTGTAATGTTTACCATGGCGAGCATGAACTGATGCATTTGCTCTGTGGTATAGATGAGGCCGGGCGCGGACCTCTGGCGGGAGATTTGGTAATGGCCGGCTGTATTTTGCACAATACCATTGTCGGACTGCATGATTCAAAAAAACTGACAGCCAAAAAGCGTGAAGCTCTTTATACCTTGATTGTCAAAAATGCAAGTTACCATATCGTCAAATTTTCTGCACAGGAGATAGACAACAACGGAATATCTGCATGTTTAAAAAAAGGGCTTCTTGAAATTATGAAAAATCTGCAGGCGGATGAGTATCTGTTTGACGGCAACCAAAGCTATGGAGTACAAAACCTGACAACTATGATCAAGGCTGACGGTAAAGTCCCCGAAGTAAGTGCAGCATCCATCCTGGCTAAAGTTGCACATGACAGAGATATTTTGGAACAGGCAAAAAAATACCCCCAGTATCAGTTTGAAAAGCACAAAGGCTACGGCACCAAGTTACATGTAGCCATGATAAAAAAGTATGGCTACTGCGAAATTCATCGCAGAAGCTATAAAATTAAGGCACTGGAATCTACACTCTTCGATTAAAAATAGACTTTAATATTTCCTATATGTTACTTTTATACACATCATTAAAATATTTTAGATATATTACATTTTTGTGATAAAATTATTTTAAATAAACTCAAATTGTTTCAAAAGCCCTGCTGTATGAAACTTTCATTTTCACACACGGTCAAAAACTCTACAATAATAATTAATAATTATGATTATTAAAAGATTAATGCTTTAATATTATAAATTAATTTTATATTTTAAGATTGCTTAAGACGAGCAGTAATACTATTTTCCTGATTGAAAACAAGTTTTTGTTTTTAAAGTATATTTAACTTTACAGGAGAATGGAATGAATATGAATCGTAGAGATGCCCTGAGACTTGGTGCTATCAGTGTAGCTGCAGCTGCTACAACTTTGACCGGGTGCGCTTATGGTGAAGCAAAACCCTCAAAAAAACAAAACAAAACAAACAGCAGTGTAGGTATGGGCACACCGGCACCCCTTCCTCCGGCAACCGGCAAAAGAGTAGTGATTGTAGGCGGCGGCTGGAGCGGTTTGTCTATCGCAAAATACACAAAGAAATTCGCACCCAATGCGGATGTTGTTTTAGTGGAACAAAGAACAGAGTTTATATCCTGTCCTATAAGCAACCTGTATCTTGTCGGTGAAGTGGATTTGGAGTTCTTAACACATGATTATTTACAGGCAGCCCGCGAAAACAAATATACATACTTTAATGCTACGGCTATCGGTATAGACAAAGCAAACAAAATCATTAAAACAAGCAACGGAGACATCAAATATGACTATCTGGTACTGGCTCCCGGTATTGACTATGACTACAGTGCATGGAATGTCGATACTGTTACAGAACAGAGGCTTCGCACCGAGTATCCTGCCGCCTTTATTCCCGGAAGCGAGCACATGACACTCAAAGCAAAACTGGAAGATTTTGAGGGCGGTAATTTTATACTGACGGTTCCGGGCGGAAACTACAGATGTCTGCCTGCTCCTTATGAAAGAGCCTGTCTGATAGCAGATTATTTTAAGAAAAACGAGATTGAGGGCAAGGTGATCCTTCTTGATGAAAATCCGGATATAACGATCAAAAAAGAGGGATTCCAGTCTTCTTTTGACGAAATGTACAAAGACTATATCGAGTACCATCCAAACTCTAAAATAATGAGCATAGATTTAGATAAAAAAGTCGTTGTCGCGGGTGAATTTGATGATGAGTATTCCTTTGAAGATGCTGCATTTTATCCGCATGTCAGAGGCGGAAAGCTCTTGGAAGTCTGCGGCGTTGCAAAAGACAATGTATTTAACAAGAAAGTAGGAAATATTGACCCGTTTACCTATGAGGTTATAGGCGAAAAAGATATTTTTGTCTCCGGTGATGCACGTCCGATGGGTTACTCCAAATCAGGCAACACATCAAATTCTGAAGGTCACTATATCGGGAAACTTATAGCACAAAGAGTCAACGGCAAAAAAGACATTCCTTGGAAGTCTCCGCTGACAGTCTGTTATTCTGCTGTTTCAGCCGGACCGATACATGCGATTTCCGTCAGGGCAGAGTATGAGTTTGAGGGCAAAAAACTCAAAGGATTTACAAATGTCGATCTTTCACAGCAATGGCGCGGCAAAACAGGCCTAAACAACGGAAAAGCTCTGAATGAATGGGCAAAAGGTATGTTTAGAGATATGTTTAACGCGTAACAGGGAGTTTTGCATGCTAAGAAGAGACTTTTTAAAAGTAGTCGGAGGTGTTGGCGTTGTCGCTGTAGCACCTTCTTTGATAGAGGGCAGACTCTATGCCGAGGATGGTACACTCTATACATCGTACAAGAAAGTACAGCTGAGTGATGCCGAGGGCAAGCCTTTGTTGGCATCACAGCTGGACAAAGAGGTTAATTATGTTTTTAACTATCCGTATGCGGGAACAAGCTGTATGTTGATTGCCCTGCCTCATCCTACAGAGAAAAATGTCAAACTGACAAGTGAAGACGGTGTCCAATATATATGGAAAGGCGGAGTCGGCAAAGAAAGAAACATTGTTGCTTTCTCATCCATCTGCCCGCACCAGCTTACACATATCAACAAAAGTGACACATTTATATCTTACTTAAAAACAGGGGGCAAAACTATGGGCTGCACCAAAAGTATGCCCTGTCATGACAAAGGAGAGGTAATAGTATGCGGTTCTCATTTATCGGTGTATGATCCCAAAAAAGGAGCAAAAGTACTTGGCGGCCCTGCACCGCAGCCTTTGGCTTCGATTGTATTGGAGCATCATGATGATGATACCTTATGGGCTGTCGGTGTTTTGGGCCCGGATAAATTTCATGAGTTTTTCAGAGCATTTAAACCAGAACTTAAAGAGCAGTATGGCGGAAAAAGAAAAGCAAAAAAACTTGTAAAAGACAAAGCCCCGACTGTAACTCTTGCAGAGTTTACAAAAGATATTATAAGATACTAAAGGATAGCAAAGTGAAGTCACTACTCATCATGACAGCAATTTTCATCTTCTCTTCGTCTCTTCAGGCAGGCGATACGCTCAAACAGTCAGAACTTGCTTCAGATATGCGCAAAATGTTACAGGCAGTCAATCAGATTCAAACGGCAGGGTTTTACTACAACAAAGAGGGCATGACAGAGGGCGTCAATAAACTAAAGAGTGCAATTGGTTCACTGACAATAACAGATGCAAGAAGTTACCTTCCTGCAAATGAAGCCTATGCGGACAAGTTCGCTCAAAAAAGAGCCAAAATGATTACAATGTATGCGGATGATATGATTGTATCTCTCAACAATGAAAACATAGATGATGCCATAGAAGATTATTCCCAGATTATCAGACAGTGTACATCATGCCACTCCAGAATAAGAGCAAATGCCTGGAAATTAAAATAAGAAGGAATCGGAGTGAAATAATCTCGGAACCGGCACTGAAGTCATAAGTATCTACACAACTTAAAACTCCATCTGCATAAAGTCATTGAGTTCTTTTTTAATGCTATGGAGTTCTTCAATATCATAAAGTTCAAGCATATCCATAGCAGAGAAGAAGTTCCATAAACCTGCTAACAGAGCCGGAGAGGTAGATATCTTCTTTCTTGCTACCAATCTCCCGCTTAATCGAACTAAAAACTTTCTAATTGCCAGCATGTTTTTACTATTTGTATGTTCAATTTCCCATACAAGCAAACAGGCATAAGAGGCAACAAACAAGCGTTTAAATATAGCCTGTGCACTCTCTTGCTGCCATTTTTCCAAATTAAACCCTGAGCTTTTTAACAGTTTAAAATACGTTTCTATATTCCATCTGTAATAATACCACAATCCTATCCTTGTTATATCAACATCTTTTGGAAGATTGCTTAACAGAAGCCAGGTAGCAACTGTATTGTTCTTCTCATCTATGAGTCTTTGGACTATAAATCTGTTTTTTATTGGCTTGCCTTTTACTTTTTGTTTTATTGTTTTACCTTGTGGCGTATCTGTCTTTTGATAGCTGTCTCTTGTTATAAGTATATCTACCGTATTAACATAAATTTTTACTTTTTTATTTTGATACTGTATAGTTTTTACATATTTGCCTTTATCCATTTTTTTGGACAACTCTTTTTGGGTAATATCTTCATCTTCATACCTGACTTTGACATTGTCTAATGCTCGTACTATATATAAATCCTCTTTTTGCAGTCCTCTGAAAAACCCCGCACTGTCTGCTTCTCTGTCAATTACATGTACAATTTTCTTTTGTATGTTGAGGGATTGATTGATATAAGCTATTCTTTGTGTTAATTCACCGAGATGGGTAAGATGACTCTTCATTGTAGGATTATAGCTTGAGAGCACTTTATCTTGTGTCTTTAGGTTCTGTACCAAGGGAAGGATTGGTTTGCCGCTGCTGCTCTCAATTGCAAGGGAACTTTGCAACTCATATCCTCTTGATGAAGCATTATTTACATTGCTTCTGCGTTTTCGTATACAATCTGTTTTTGCCGTATGGTTTTTATAATTTATGAGTGACCAGTCATGGGCTACAAGTATATATTCATCACTGCTTTTATTAATAGTTTTAATCCCTCTTGTAAGCATTGGCTCATTGAGTGACTCTATATCTACATGCTCATTATTGTAAAATCTCCAAGCACTTTGTGCTTGTGAAAATCCTTCAGTCTTTTGTAGCAGGTTTAATCCATTGGTACTGTGTTGTTTATGATTCATATGACTTTTTACCAGTCTCATATATCTTTTTTTTTAAACGCTCTTCCATTGCATAAACTCTCTTGTTTTTTAAAATCTTATGCAATATCTATTCCGCTTTCTTTGCTTTTTTGAGTTGTGTAGATACTTATGACTGAAGTACGGGTTCCGAAAAGCCGCTTGATTGGATGGCATTGGCATTGAAGTGCCAGCCCGATCTGAAAATTTTGCTTTTTGCAAAACAATGCTACAATTTTTTTCCAAAAACCAACACTTGAAAATATCTCCCTCCCCAAATCAAAAAGAGCAAGAGCCAGGCAGTAAAAGAGATGTCAAACAAAAATCCAAGCCCCCATCCAAAAGCTATATTGATACTGTAAAGCGCACGGAACAACACAACAAGCTGTATAAACAAAAATATCTTTGTTGCCAAAGTATCTGCCTGCGGCGGTTGTCCTGAGTGCCCAAGTGTCACACGTGTTCCAAAGCCTATAAGGAGTGTTGTTAAAAAACCTATTGCCAGAAGATGAATATTTAAAAAGAAAAAAGATGTATCTAAAAATATCTCCGCACCCAAACTGAGTGCCGAAAGAAAGAAAGACAAAGGCAGCCAAAAAAGTGCAAGATGCAGTACCCACAAAATAGGAGGGGACTGCAAAGGGTGTAAATCCCAGCGTTTAAACTCAAAAAACATATAACCGGCAAGCAGTAAATCTATAACTATCTGCAAGCTTTTTATATCTGCAGAAACAAAGATACTTTTTAAAATAAACAAAACAAAAATTATTTTGACAAAATTTTCATTTTTTGGCGCAAATGAATGGGAGAAAAAAGGAATCATTCTCTGTCCGACACTAAAAGCAAGAAAAATAAGGTACATGTAAAAAGAGATACTGATGGCAACTGGTAAAATTTCCGGTATAAACAAAGAGAGTATAAAAAGAAAATTACCAAAGAGCCCAAAGTAGTTTGCATTGAGTATCCAAAATGAGTCTGATTTGTCCGCTGCCATTCCTGTTTCATAGATGTTTTTTAGTTTCAATACTATAAAAACCTGAGCTGTCAGACTTATAACCATTGCCCCGAGTAAAAGGGTTTCAGAGCTGAAAACACCGATAAGAAAAAGCAGTGATGCAAGCGTGTTTGCATAAAAAATATTGGAATAGTATTTTTTTGCTATCACCTGTGTCTGATTAAAACGCGGAAAAGTTGTAAATAAGAACCCTGTAAAAAAATTTGTAAAAACCAGAAATATCAAAGAATAGCTGTGAAAGAGCAAGAGCGTTACATGTAAGGAGAATATGCCTTTGTACTGTAATGCAAAAATGAGCATCATAACGATTGCATTGAGTATTCCAAGAAGAAAAAAGGGTTGATGGGGTTGTGATAAAAAATAGTTTTCTTTTGTCTGCATAACGCTACCGTCCTATAATAAAAATTCCTGACCGAGTTTTTTGCAGTATGCTCCAAGCATAGCGCGTTCAAAGTCATTGTTTGTAGAGTATTGATATCCAAATGTTTTGGCCCACATGTGATGCTCTTCCATACAAAGATAAAAAAAGACCTGCTCTTTTGTCACCCCGGAGGAAGTGCCCTTGGGGTGCCATGGAGCAAAACTTTCATAGGCATGTTTGAACATTTCAACTTTTGTCGCATCAGGATACGATGTCTTTCCGCTTGCATCTTCATGCGGGATTTGTGTAATTTTGCTTCTGAATTCACGCTCACGCAACTGTTTTATGACAGGCTTTATAAAGGTAAGTGTCCCAAAACTGACAAGCGCAACCTCTTGTGGAGAGAATTTTAGTATAAGTTCTTCATATACTTCTTGATATTCGTCAAGATAGCCTTCGTATTCTACAATGGGATGAAAATGAAAGCCGACTTTAACACCTTTGTCCGCCATTTTTCGAGCGGCTGCTATACGTTTTGCAAGAGAAGCGGTTAAATGCTCTTCGTTGTCTATAATGGTCTGGGTATTGAGACTCCAGGTACAAAGTATATTTTTCGGCACTTCATTTTCAAGCAGATATTTTATATTGTCCGATTTTGTTTTAAATTCTAAAATGACATTGGGATTTTTTCTTGCAAAGGCAAAAAGAGCATCCAAAACACCCTCACGGTTGCCAAACATCAGTGAGTCCGATGCCTGACCGGTACCTATGTGGTAGGTCTTGTTTGGATCAAGTTGCAGATTTAAGAGTTTGTCTGCAAAACTGCTGTCAAAGGTAATGGTATTTTGATTGTAAAAACTCTGAATGGAACAGTAGGAACAGTCAAACCCGCAGCTCTCAACCGCATCAAGCGTGAGCAGATTGCAGCAGCGTGTCTTTTCACTTGCCACAGGGCAGAGTCCAAGTCCGAAACCTTCTTTTGGTACTGTTTTAAAGGTATATTTTTGTTCTTGGGGGATATTTTTGAGGGTAAAGTTTTTATAGGAATTTGGTTTGTTGCGTATATTTTCATAGGCTTTTTTAAGCCTGGAGAAAACAACTTTTCTTTGAGGATGTTCGGGAAATACTGCAGTGATTCTTTTCTCATCCCACATCCCCAGATCTCGCGCGAAATTGATTATCTGTTTGATTTCCTGATAGGAAAATTTGTACTCAAAGGATTTCTCTTTGATAAACTCCTGTTCATGTTTGGGAAGTTTATTAAAAAAACTGTTTTCTATAGCGTTGGTAAATTTTTCTGCGTATGAATTCATAGAGGAATTCTAGCAGAAAAAATTAATTATTTTATAGGGATAAGTCTTGCTTTTGGTTTTTTAACTTCTGTTTTAGGAATCGTGACGGTTAAAATACCGTTTTCAAATTTTGTTGCGAGTTTGCTTTCATCAATATTTTCAGGCAGTTGAATTGATTTTTGAAACTCACCGTAAAAAATCTCTTTTTTGACAAAATCTTTGGATTTTTCTTCTTTGGACTCTTTTTTCTCACCTTTTACAGTCAAAATTTTATTGTCATCAATGGAAAGTTTAATATTTTTTTTGTCAACTCCCGCCAAATCAAACTTTAATACTATTTTGTCTTTTGCATCCTGAATGTCCGTTCTTGGATAACTGAAATTATTTAATGCCGAACTGCTTAAGTGGGACTCTATTAAAGAGTTGAAATACTGGTTCATTCTTGCAAAATCTGCATCATAGGGGTTCATGGCATCCATACTCGCGAATGCAGATCCGGTCAGCAAAGATGAAAGCAACAGACTGCTTACTAGTTTTTTCATAGCTAACTCCTTGTGTCAGCACCCTTTGTTATTGGATGCTGATGTTCTTTGTCTTTTTGGATTCGAGTTTTTCAAGAGTCAGATACAGTCTTCCGTCTTCAAATTTTGCCTGAATTTTATCTCTGTCTATATTGTCAGGCAGGATAAAACTTCTTGAGATGACGCCAAAATTTGATTCACAGAGATAGTAATCATCCTCTTTGACCTCGTTTTTAAATTTTCTGACCGCTGTAACAGTCAGATAGTCATCTTCGACTTTTAATTCTATATCTTCTTTTTTAACACCCGGTAAATCAACTTCGATTGTGAAGGTGTCATTACGATGTTTTGCCAAGTTTGCCAGAGGAAGATGTGATGCTACATTGTGAAATGTATCTTTGACAACTTCCAAACCTTTTTCAACTTTTTCTTCCGCTTTTTCCACTAACTCTTTTGATGTTTGTACAATATCCATGATAATCCTCCTTACTCGATTTCAATTTTTTTCGTTGTATCTTTTTCGACTTTCAGTTTTGGTATGGTAATCTCGACCACTCCGTTTTCTCCGGTTGCACGGATATTTTCACTGTCTACTTTTTCAGGGAGCGTAAAACTTCTTGAAAAAGTACCGTAGGCACTCTCTATTCTGTAGTAGTCCTCTTTCTCTTCTTCTTTTTTGACTTCTCTTTTGCCTTTGATGGTTAAGATGTTCTTGTCAACACTGATCTCCACATCCTCTTTTTTTATACCCGGCAGATCAAGCTCAATATAGTAGGCATCGTCACCTTCTCTGGTATTTACAGCAGGAATAAAGTCAAAAACCTCTCTTGGCTCTTCGCTGCTTTGTGTTTCCAGTGCATTAAAAAATTCGTTAATTAAATCAAATCTTCTTGTATTTTGTATCGGATTTCTATGTCTTGTCACTAACATGTCTCACTCCTTAAATTTTTTATTTAAGAAATGATAGTCTGTTTTGAAAAAGTATTTTGCTACTTAAGTAGCATTTGGGAGGTTTTGTCTAAAAGTTTTTGAAGATTCTTTACTTTTATGTTGCGTCTGCTGGTTTCTATAATGTCGTCGGCTTTGAGCTGTTTGATGCTTCTTTCTATAACATGACGGACCGTTCCGAGCAGTTTTGCTATTTCGCTGTTGGAGAGATTTTGCAGGAGTTGGTAGCGGAATCTGTGATTGGGGTTTAAATTCTGTACTAAAAGATTTAAAAAACGCTCTTTTGTATCATACAGGGCAAGTTCGGTAGCAAGTTCTTCCGTATAGCGCATGTGCGCAGCAAGGTAGGGAAAGAACTTTTTATTAAAAGTAGCATCATTTTCAAGCCAGTAGCGGACTCTTTCAATCGGCAGGCGTAAAATATTTGCATCTTCGATAACCTCATAAATAACCTCATGCGGTTTGCCGTCAAGCAGGGAGATGACATCAAACATATCTCCGCGCTTATAGATGAAGAGAGTCTGTTCTTTGTTTGTCTGAAAGTTTATCTGATATGTTTTGACTCTGCCGTTAACGACTATATAAAAATATTTGAGCAGATCATCCGGATAAAATGGCGAAGACCCTTTTTCATACTCAAAAGGTTTGGCATATCGGAAAAACTCTTCTTCAAAGGTTTTATTTGTATTGTTTAAAAGCTCTAATTGTGTTGAATTGTTTTGCATGAGGAAATTGTATCATATTTTCATAACTGGTGTTGTAAAAAGTGCAACACATCAGAAGCATTTCCCTCAAATACAACAGGTATGGGACTCTTTTTAATCTGGTAATCATACATCGGGTCGTAGTATCTTTGTAACAAAAGGGTAATCCACTCCAAGTAGAATGTTTTTGCCTCTGCCTGGGTATCTTGGGAACAGGCTTCGTCAAAGAGTTGTGCAAGTTGTCTGTAAAGCTGGTCACCCAGACGTTTTTGGATTCTTTTGAGCCCTGATTGTACATTGTGTGCCCATATTTGCGGACCTTCTTCCCCGTAGTGTAATGTATACTCTTTGAGTGCGCCAAGAACATACTCCTCATACGTTATGAGTGCGCGAACTTCAATCGGAGTCTGCAGCAATACAAGCTGTCCCTGCATAAAATTGTCATATACGGGTTTTGGAATAAATGTTCTGCCGATATTATGGCTTTCATGTTCCAAAACAAGATGGGTGAAATTTTTATGATGAAACTGTATGAGTTTGTAGGCAAGATTGTTTTCAAAATCAATCTGCGAGGGCTGTGCGTTGACAAAACTTCCAAATGAAGAGCCGCGATGATTGGCAACGGCTTCAAGGTCAATGGTATTTGGCAGTTTATTTAAAAGAATGGTTTTTCCCGAGCCTGTTCTGCCACCTAAAATAAGTGTGGGTGTCTGCGTACTGATGTCTTCACTCTGTTGCATCAAAAAATTGCGAAAAGCCTTGTATCCGCCTTTGAGTCGGGTAATATCAATATTGCTCTCTTTGAGCCACTCCTGTGCAATCCCTGAGCGTTGTCCTCCTCTAAAACAGTAAAGCTTTGCCTCGGGATTTTTTTTGAGGTAGTCCTGCCAGAGGCGGACTCTTTTCTCTTTTCCCTCATTTTGAATAAGAGACTCGGCCAGCTTTATGGCTGCACTATTTCCGGCCTCTTTGTACCGTATGCCGACAAGTCTGCGTTCTTCATCATCAAGTATAGGCAGGTTTGTTGCATTGATAAACTTTCCTTTTTCAAACTCAACAGGGGCGCGGACATCAAGCAGAGGTGTTTCATTGAGGACAATAGATAAAAAATCATCTGTTACATTTGTAATATTATTGGGCAAAGTCAGACTACCTTTACAAGATATTTGCTTGCTTTACATGTAAATCCGATTGGTTCCAGGCAAAGCCCTGCATTTTTTGTAAGTGCCAAAAAGGCTTCTTTTGTATCTTTTTTCACCACACACAGCAGTCCGCCAGAGGTTTGTGCGTCACATAAAATGTCCTGCTGTTCTTGGGACATCGGAGAAATTTTATTTCCGTAACTCTCAAAGTTTCTGCGTGTGCCTCCCGGAACACAGCCCATCTTCAGATACTTTTTGACATTTTTGAGTGTCGGTACTTTGTCAAATTCTACAACAGCGCTGATACTGCTTCCCTCACATATTTCGCTTAAGTGCCCAAGCAGTCCGAAACCTGTCACATCGGTAAGTGCGGTTACGCCTTCTAATGCGGAAATTTCTGCACCGATTTTGTTCAGGGTACACATGGCTTCTACGGCAATATCTATGTCACCCTCGGCAATTTTTCCCTGTTTTTGTGCCGTTGTCAGTATGCCTATCCCCAGTGGTTTTGTGAGGTAGAGTTCGCAGTCGATTTCGGCAGTATCATTGCGTTTAAGATGTTTATTTTGTGCTATGCCTGTAACTGCAAGTCCAAATATAGGTTCGGGAGAATCTATACTGTGCCCGCCTGCCAGTGGAATACCTGCTTCTTCACAGACTGAGCGGCCGCCGTCAATAACTTCGCGTGCCACATCCGCATCAAGCTTGTCAATCGGCCAGCCAAAAATGGAAATGGCCATAAGCGGTTTACCGCCCATAGCGTAAATATCGCTAATGGCATTGGTGGCAGCTATGCGCCCAAAAGTAAACGGGTCATCGACTATGGGCATAAAAAAGTCAGTCGTGCTTAAAACAGACGTCCCGTTGCCCAAATCAAAAGCCGCGGCATCATCTTTTGAAGAATTGCCGACAAGCAAATCAGGGTAAGCAATCGTTTCTCTCGTAGTTGTTAAAATAGTATCAAGCAGTTTTGGAGAAATTTTACAGCCGCAACCCGCCCCGTGACTGTATTGTGTGAGTTTTATACCTTTCATAATGTATAATGTCCTAAATATTTTTTCATATACTAGTCTTCTTTGACTAAAAGAGAGATTAAGAAGTATGCCGGAATCTGTATTGAAGCATCAATGCCATTAAGTTAAGACAAAAACTGAGATTTTCCTGGAACCCAGGCTTTAGTCTTCAAAAAAATAAAGCCACTGAAGTACCGGTTCCGAAAAAGATGCTTAACTTAATGGCATTGACACTGAAATACGGGTTGTGAAAAACTGTACTATTTCTCGGAATCGGTACTTTAGTGCCGACTTTAGGCTTGAAAATTACACAAAACAATTTGTTCTTGATTATAACAGTACTGTAGTAAAAGACGATATTTCAAAGTTAAGTGATTTTCTCGGAACCCGTACTTCAGTGCGGGCTTTAGACTTGAAAACTATACAAAACAGGAAGGAAAAAAATGCAGAGAAATATAAAACATATTATTTTGGATTATAACGGTACGCTTGCAAAAGACGGTATTTTACTGGAAGAGGCAAAGAGACTGCTGCCGCTTCTGGCCAAAGAATATACTTTACATGTAATCACGGCAGATACCTTTGGCAGTGTCAAAAATGAGCTAAAAGAGTATGCTTTACATGTAAAGGTATTGGAGAGTGCAAACCATACTTTGGAAAAAGAGGCATATATTATTGCATTAAATGCAAGTGAGTGTGCGGCTGTGGGTAACGGAAACAACGATATGAAAATGCTGCAAAAAGCGCACATAGGCATTTGTGTACTTGGTGATGAGGGCTGCAGCAC